>JBAXXO010000522.1:0-1501 GCA_037127855.1 Alphaproteobacteria bacterium | reverse complement strand
GCTCTAGACCGAGGCGATCAGTGCCTCGGCCTTCTTCGTCAGACGCTGGCAGCGACGCAGGCCCTTCGATCGCCATCCGCAGGGCGCTCATAGCGGCCACGCCCGAGGGCTGCGTGCAATTCCTTCTCGAAGATAACTTCAATGAAACTGCGGACGCGCTGGCACCGCCATCTTCAAGCGGGTCATGCGAGCCAGCGTTGTCCAGTAGCGCAAACTCCAACGCCTTGGTATCTTCCCCCATACCGTAAATTCCTTGGCGGTTGCCACCGCAGGTTTCTGTGTTGCTCACACGCGGAGGTTGCGCCCGCAACGAATTTCCAACACCTTCGTGACACGACCATCAAACTCATCGCTTGGCCGTAAAGTTTCGGTTGCAAAATAAATTACTATCTCTAGCGTAGAAGTCGATGGTGGTGGTTTTTGGGCCTGTGCATGTTTGTTCGAGAGGGGTGCGCCGACTGCTGACCAGTGGTCGAATTGGCGACGTGATCAGGCGAACCGGCATAGGTGCGACGATACTGCGCCGTTGCACCGCCTTGTTGCGATAATGTCGCACCAACTTTGCGCAATCACACAAGGACCAACCGCGACAGCAACAGCATATTCCGGCAGTTCAGGCGACCAGGACTATTCAAAGGATCAGGCGGCATGACGATGTGGAGCAAGACGGCAAGAATAGTGGCAATTTGGGCGAGCGGGGCGTTCGTTGCGGCGACAGCGGCCGTGGCCCAGTCCCAGTCCTGCCCCGAAGGGCGTTTACCGCTGGAAATTGAGGGACATATCCTATGCCTGCCAGTTTCAAAGCCGCCGCCATTCATCGTCAAAGACGAAAACGGCAAGGTGACTTCGCTGTCTTGGGGCCTGATAGATCAACTGCCTGCAGCAAGTCCAGCGCCGCGCGGCAGCTCTTACCTTCACGTTGAGAAAGGCTTGTTCTTTCCACCGACCATAGAGCAGACCGAGCCATACGATCTTCCCATTATGCGCAAGATCATCTACGGACGCGACAACAATCTATATCCGCAAGGAGTCACGCTCTACGGTCAGCCATTCCAGCTGAGTTGTAATGAATTATCCGTCAACCTGGCACGTGCCATGCAAGGTGGGCAGGACTGTCAGATCGACGCTTTCCTGGCAACTGGCATAAGGATCAAGGTGTTCATCTCGACGGTTGTGTGGGATGGCGACCCCGCGTGGCCACGCCTTGATGGCCATTGGACCGAAACCTGGCCTTCATATCTCGCCAAGCTTGAGGCTGGCATCAACAATCTCATTTCTATTCAAAAGTGAGGTTTCTGCATGTTCGTTCTTGATGCACCCCGGCTTGCCGCGCTGGGCGGTATATCACGCCCGACGTCGGATCGAGGCCAAGTTACGCTGCCTCAAGGCCTTGGGTCAGCCCATCGCCGCAAGACATCCCGACAGCCAAACCGCCGAAACCCAAATCCGCCTTGGCCGCATCAACCGCTTCATCACACTCGGCACCGCCGAAATCGTTCGC
>JBAXXO010000521.1:0-1510 GCA_037127855.1 Alphaproteobacteria bacterium | reverse complement strand
GAAGATGGCTGCTGCCGGCACCAAGATCGTATTCATTGACCAGGCCGTCGATGGCATGACAGCCGGCAAGGATTACTCGTCGATCATCTCGTCTGACAACCTGCAACTGGGTATGTATCTGGCCGACGAACTGGCCGACTCGCTGGGCGGCAAGGGCAACGTCGCGGCAATGTACTATGCCCCGGACTTCTACGTGACCAACCTGCGCTACGAAGGCTTCATCGCCCGCGTCATGGCCAAGTATCCCGATCTGCATGTGATCGCTGCCGCTGGCCACAACAACCCCAACAAGGGTCAGGAAGTTGCTGACGGCCTTCTGGCCCGCTATCCGACGCTGGACGGTGTTTATGCCAGCTGGTCTATCCCGGCGATGGGGGCTGTGACCTCGGCTACTGTGGCGGGCCGCACGCCCGACAACTTCAAGATCGTGAACGAAAACTTCGACCAGATCGTCGCCCTGAACATGGCGCAGAATGGCTTCATCGCCGGTATCTCGTCGCAACGCCCCTATGACCAGGGCGTGGCCGAAGCCAAGACCGGTGCTCTGACCCTGATCGGCGAGACGACCCCGCCTTATATCGTCGTGCCGCCGGTGAAGGTTGAGCGCAGCAATCTGGCCGAATCGTACAAGACGATTTACCGTGTCGACCTGCCGGCAGAGATGGCCGCAGCCTTGGCCAACTAAAGCCCCAGGGCGCGGTTCATGCCGCGCCCTGTTTCATTGGGAGCAACCGCCTTGACCGCATCCCCGATCCTTGAAATGACCGGCATCGCCAAATCCTTTGGTTCGATCCCCGTGCTTAAAGGTGTAAGCTTCAGCCTCCGGAAGGGCGAAATTCACGCCTTGATGGGTGGCAATGGCGCCGGAAAGTCGACACTGATGAAGATCCTGACCGGGGTCTACACCAGAGACAGCGGCACAGTCAGCATCGAAGGTCGCCCAGTCGAAGTGCACGATGCCGCGGCTGCGGTACGCGCAGGTGTGGCGATGATCTTTCAGGAATTTTCGCTGGTGCCGACGCTGACCGTGGCGCAGAACATCTTCCTGAAACGCGAACCCCGCTTCAAGGGTACACCCTTCATCAACGGCGCCGAAATGGAGCGGCGGTCCCGCGCCATCCTTGACGAACTGGGTGTTGATATCGACCCCAACGCCCCCGTCAGCGGTTTGAGCGCGGGCTACATGCAGATCGTCGAAATCGCCAAGGCCTTGTCGAAAAAGGCTCGAATCTTGGTGATGGACGAACCGACATCCTCGCTGTCAGAGGCGGAAACCACGGCCCTTTTCGAACTGGTCAACCGCCTGCGCACAAGTGGCATTTCCATCGTCTACATCTCGCACCGCATGGCCGAAATCCTGACGCTTTGCGACCGCGTCACCGTGATGCGCGATGGCGAGACTGTGATGACGGAAAACTGCGCCGACCTTTCGGTGGCCCGCATAGTCGAAGCGATGCTGGGCGAGGGCAACGCCGCCTCGTTCGCTTGGAAAGACCGCCACGTGCCCGAG
>JBAXXO010000520.1:0-1511 GCA_037127855.1 Alphaproteobacteria bacterium | reverse complement strand
CCTTGGTGTGAATGGCGGCCAATACCAGAAGGCCGCTCAAGGAATATGCCGTGATGTAGGCAGATATTTAGCTTTCATCACGCCAATGGTGCGACTGTCCCAAGCCAACTCAAGACTCGAGAAAGGTCACTCGTGGCGGACGTTCGGGCTGGAATAACAAGCCACCGATAAAGCCGGTTCACGCGGGCCGCGAGAACGGTAGTTCTATGCTCTATCTTCGGGATAAGAGCGAGTGGCGGTACCTCAGTAAACATCGGGCTGATTGTGCGATCGCTCGTATCGCCGCCCACATCAGTCGAGCGTTAGGCCACCGCGACGCGACGTCCCCAAAAACAACTTCGTTTCCTTTTCAAAATCTAGCGGCACGTAGGTCACCAATCGCGTCAACTGCTTGAGTTCCGTAGATAATTTAACGGTCAGACCGTTCGCGTTCTTTGCGCCGTTCGCGCGAAGACGATGCGCATTTGCACCGTGAATACGCCCTAGTTGCTGAAACCTTACACCCAGTGCGCGAAGCTGTCCCATTGCAGTTTGTTCTACTTGGTTATAGCGATCGATCAGTGGTTGAAGATTTGCCTGCACACCCGAGATTTGCCCGCGAACATCTGCTATCAGAGGATCAAAGCGTTTTTTGTCAACATCTTCTTTCTCTCGACCTTGTGCATCGCGCAGGCTGGCTTTCTGGTGATGCCAAAGTAAAAAACCCTAACATCCCGGGCGGATCAAGAAATGGGGAGAACGTCACCGATGATAGTCCAGCCTTTGACTCCTAAATAAATCATCGGGATCCCCCCAGGCGGGTGACGTGGAGGGTTGTGCGCCTTGCCAAACGCCGCAGGGAGACTCTTTACCTTGGCTGAGAATGGCCGCATCGGGTCATGTGTAGCGGGCGTAGCCAAGGTGTCGCATGGTGTCGGCCAGCCGGTCTTCGATGCCGCGGCCAATGGAGTGGTCGATGTAGTCCGACCAGAGTTTGCCGTTCTCCCTGATCGGCCCCGCCAACAGCGGATCCTGACGCCAGGAGTCGATGCCGGGCGTCCGCTGGGCCACGCAGCCCGCGTCATAAGCTTCGCCAATAAACGAGCAGATCTGCGCGAACGTGTCCGGCGGCGCGGCGGTGAAGTCCTCGTAGCGAATCAGCAACAGCCGGGAGGCGAACCGCTCTGCCTCTGCGATCGTCGCCCGATATGCCCGGGAGAACGTCAGTGGTCCCACGCTCTGCAGCCAGCGGATGATCGGTGAATCAGCGGGCTCTGTCTGCAGAGCGACGCCGAGCCTGCGGCGGTAGGAGCTGTAGACGTCGAGGGGATGGCGAATCATGCAGAGGATCCGGGCGTTGGGGAACGCCGAGAGGATCTCCGGGAGCCGATGGATGTGGTCGGGCGTCTTCTCGACGATCCGCTTGACGCCGCGGGCGCGGGCCGCATGGGAGAAATAGGTCCGCATTGCCGCGTCGCTTCGGCCGAGCCGCCAGGCCAACACCCGCGCCCATCGGCTGCGGTCAGTTAAGC
>JBAXXO010000519.1:0-1515 GCA_037127855.1 Alphaproteobacteria bacterium | reverse complement strand
GGGTAGACCGGGAACGCCGCAGGAGATTGCCGAGGTGGTCCTGTTTCTCGCCTCGCCTGCGGCTAGCTACATCAACGGTCAGGTTTTGGCCGTCGATGGCGGCTGGACCGCAGGCTTCATGATCTAGGGGGCTTGGGTGAAAGTCGCGCTTCAGGCCATGAACTTTGCCGTGGTTGGCGATCAAAACACGATTGCGTCGTTGGCGGCAGAAGTGATTGCTGCCAACGAGGCTGTTCTGGTGCCCCACGATACACCCACAGTCGTTGACCTGCTTCTTGTTTCCTTTCCGCTTTTGCCTGCCCTTGCCAGTCAGATCGGCATGCAGCACGAGATTGCCGAACGGATGGCTGCGAAGATGCTGGAAAGCGCAAGCGGCCGGATCATCTTTCTGCTGTCAGCCGTCGCAGCGATGCCGATGCGGCGATATCCGGAGTACTCGGTGATGCAGGCGGCGGCACTGTCCCGCATGCGAGGGCTGGCCATGCGGTTTGGCCCCGAGGTGCTGGTGAATGCTGTCGGAATTGGCGCGATTGGCGATCCGCTGGTGGCAGGGGACGAGGCGATGGTCGGGCATGCCTCGGTGGGGCGCGTTGGCACGGCCATGGAAGTGGCGGATACCGTGCTTTTTCTTTGCGATCCGGCGAATACTTATCTGACTGGGCAAATGTTGTCGGTGGACGGAGGCTGGAGCGCTGGCTATGGACGAAACTTCTGATCTCGTGCGCCTCGCGGCGGGCCGGCTGATCGCCGACTTGGTGCCAGGCATCGGCGGCAGTATGGCTGCCTTTCGCCATGACGATGCCGATCTGATGCGGCCCCTGTCAGAGGCTGATCGGACCTCGCGCAACGTGCTGGGTGTGGCGATGTTCCCGATGGTGCCCTATGCCAACCGCATCACGCAGAACCGCTACGATTTTGATGGCAGGACCTATGTTTTCGCGGCCAACAACCCACCAGAGCCGTTCAACGTCCATGGCACTGGATGGCACAAGCCTTGGTCGGTAGACAGGCAGGGCCAAGACCAAGTGAGCATTTCAGTGTCGGTGACCGCTCCGGACTCGCCCTACCACTACAGGGCGACACAGCTATTTCAAATGGACCCGGCCGGACTGACTGTCACAGTCAATGTGACCAACACCGCCAAAGAGGCGATGCCCTTCGGCTTCGGCTTGCATCCGTGGTTCATCCGTGATCCCGACGTTACGCTGCAGTTCGCAGCCCGCACCTTCTATCTTGAAGAGCCGGGCAATGTTTCTGGCGATCCGGTGTCCCTGATGCCCGAACTGGACTTTGCAGTCGCGCGGAGCCTTCCGGACCGATGGCGCAACAACGATTATGGCGGCTGGGACGGAGTGGCAGCCTTGCGGTTTCCTAGCCGTGGTTTGGGGCTGCGAATGATCGCTGATCCCATATTCAGGCATCTGATGGTCTACTCCGATCCCGCCAAACCCTATTTCTGCGTCGAGCCGCAAACCAATGCCTCTGGTGCTTTCAACCGCCGCGACGGATTTACCG
>JBAXXO010000518.1:0-1518 GCA_037127855.1 Alphaproteobacteria bacterium | reverse complement strand
AGGGACCAGCAGACTTTCGAGCGCAGCTTCCGTCGATTTCCAATCTTCTGGGAATAGCTAGGTCCGAAGTGGTTTGATCGTACGGCATCAGATTGGTCTGGCCCGGGCGCGTTGGAACCTAGCCACGACGGCGCCGCGATTTTGCAAAGGTGTCGAAAGAGACTGCAAGCACGATGATCACCCCGATGATGATCTGCTGTATGTAGGAAGATACGTTCAGGATGACCAACCCATTCAGCAAAACCCCGATCAGAAGCGAGCCTATGACGGTGCCGAAAATAGTGCCGACCCCGCCAAACAGACTGGTGCCGCCGATCACGACCGAGGCGATCACTGTCAGTTCATATCCGGTTCCCGCCACTGCCTCGGCCGAGTTCAGCCGTGCTGACAGGACAAAGGCGCACAGGCCGCAGAAAAAACCCATGATCACGTAGACGCTGCAGATGATGCGGTTGACATTCAGGCCCGACAGCCGCGCTGCCTCGGGGTTGCCGCCCACGGCATAGACGCGGCGGCCAAAGCGGGCATAGCTCAGCACGATATGGGCGGTGATGGCGCAGATCAGAAAAATGATCACCGGGACCGGTACAGGGCCGATTTTGCCCTGCCCCCACCATGCAAAACCGGCGTCAAAGCCCGAAATCGGCCCGCCCGCCGCAAAGAGCAGTGCGGCACCGCGAAACACCGACATGCCGCCCAACGTCACCACAAAGGGCGGCACTTTCAACCGTGTGATCGCGATGCCCTGAAGGAACCCGCCCACCATGCCCACGGCGATCGCCGACAGGGCGGCCAGTGGCCATCCATAGCCGATGGTGTCGTCGCCCACTGTGAAGCGGTCCGACAACCCACCCTTGGCCACCGCGGCCGCAACCAATCCGGCAAAGGCCAGCAGCGACCCAATCGACAGGTCTATCCCCGCCGTCAGGATGACAAAGGTCATGCCGATGGCCAAAAGCCCGGTGACCGAGACTTGCCGGGCGATGTTGAACAGGTTGACCTGCGACAGAAAGCGCGGCTCGGATATGGCAAAGACCGCCATCAGTAGAACCAGAAAGATCAGCGGTGCAAACCGCGCAGCAAAGCCAAAGACATCCCAGCCAGCCTGTGCGGTGGCATTGCTTTTCGCATCCGTCACTCTTTGGTCCCCCGGTTTGCCATTATCAGGCTGCCCGATCAATCGGCGCTGTCATCATCGTCATCAGTTTTTCCGGATTGGCATCGTCGCGTAGAATTTCGCCCGTCACCCTTCCTTCGCGCATCGTCACGATACGGTCCGACACCGCCAGAATTTCGGGAAGCTCAGAGGAGATGGCGATGATGGCAATCCCCGCATTTGCCATTTCAAACAGCAGGTTATGCACCTCGACCTTGGCGCCCACGTCGATGCCGCGCGTGGGTTCATCGACGATCAGGATTTTCGGGCCAAGCGCCAGCCAGCGCGCCAGCACGACCTTTTGCTGATTTCCGCCCGAAAGCAGACCTACCAACTGATCGGGATGCGCCATACGTATATTC
>JBAXXO010000517.1:0-1521 GCA_037127855.1 Alphaproteobacteria bacterium | reverse complement strand
CTAGGGTCAAGCTGAACCCGATGTGACACGATCAGGCTTTGGTTAACAGAAAAACATAAAACACTGAAAACAGTTTCCTCAGACTCCCAAGCGTGGGAGCCTCATCCCTTGACCCGCAGCCGCGACCTGCCGCCATCCACCGCGATGACCTGCCCCGAAATCCAGTCGGCCTGACCGCCGATCAAAAAGGCGGCCAGACTGGCAATATCTTCAGGCTTGCCAATTCTTTGCATGGCATGCATCTGCGCGATCGAGGCCAGCATCGGCGGATTGCTGGTAAAACCCGCCGCCAAGGCTGTATCGGTCAATGAGGGGGCAATGGCATTGACCCGGATCTTGGGTGCCAGTTCGGCGCCCAAGGCACGGGTCAGACCCTCGACCGCCCCCTTGGCCATGGAAACCGAGCTGTGGGCGGAAAATCCCTGTGCGACGGCAACCGTGGAAAACAGCACGACGGAAGCGGCAGGGGCCGCCTTCAGCGCGGGCAAGGCGGCCTGAACCGCCAAAGCGGCACCGGCGGCATTCAGGCGGAAATCGCGGGCAAAATCGGTCATGGTCAGTCGGGACAGGGGCCGCAGATTGATCGACCCCACCGCATAGACCAACCCAACCAAGGGGCTGCCAACCTCGGCCATGACCCGTTCAAAGGCGGTGTCATCCTCGACATCGGCCAACGATGTGGTCGCCCCCAATTCCCGTGCCATCGCGGCCAGCCTGTCGGCGTCGCGGCCAACCAGATGCAGGTCAAAGCCTTGCGCCACCAAGTTCCGTGCCGTCGCAGCACCGACACCGCCCGATCCGCCCCAAATCAACACCCTGCCCGACATCCCGATCCCCATTCCAACCCCTGCCCATCCACCCGCGCCCGCAGACGGGATATGGCGCGAGTTCGGGGTTTCATCAAGTCCGACTTTCCTGATCCGGGTGTCAGCCGCGACACAGGTCAGGGCGCGGTGCGCAGATCGGCCCAAGCGGGATCAAAGAACATGTCGATGTCAGACCCGATCTGAAACACCGCATCGCAGCCCATGGCGATACGTTGACGCTGACGACCAGACAACCGTGATTGCCAGCGAGCCAGAAATTGTTCCAGTTGCAACATTCGGACGGCCCCGACCACCCAGGCATCTGTTCCCTGTTTCGAGGCTCTGTCGATGGTCAAGCCAAAGACGGCATTCGCGCGGGCGGTCATATGTGGGACGATGGTTCAGGACTGAAACACCGTTGCTACTCCGCGCGACCAAAGGGCAGGTCGTTCATGACCTTTCCGCTGGTCGAAAGGGTGGCGTCGGAAACATCTGGCAGCCCTGCAATCATCCAAAACAAGGTGGCCATCAAATCCTGGATGATCACACCATCTATAGTGGGTTGCACTCAATCTGAGTCAGATTGAGTGCAACCCAAGACAGGCAAGCCATTGGGAATGTTGCGCGTTGCGTTGGGTCAGGTGAACCTGATTGAACGCAACTCGCTCTAGGGCCTGTTGAGATTCAGCGCGAGTTGATGAGCGCTGCGACGGCA
>JBAXXO010000516.1:0-1529 GCA_037127855.1 Alphaproteobacteria bacterium | reverse complement strand
GATCGAAGGACAGTACAGGGTGCGGATTTTCCTGACCCGGGGTGGCAAGGTGGTTGACATGCACGAAAGCCAGATCGATGTCAGGAAGACCGGACTGGAGCGGTTCTTGTTCCGACTGGCCCATGAGCAGCCGCTGCTTTACGGCGTTATCGCCTTGCTGATTGCCGGTTTGGCGGGCTGGGCCGCGTCAGAACTGTTCCGCCGGATGCGGTGGTGACAGGCGCGCCGCAATGGCGGGATAAGCGCGGTTGAGGGTGATGCCGCGGGCGGCGTTCATCACCATCAGGGCGGCCCACAGGCCGTGATTGCCGATGGTGGGCACCAGCAGCAGCAGGGCCGCGATGTAGACGACCACCACTTGAAGGGCGGCGCGGACCATGGCACCGGTCATCAGGGCGCCGATGAAGATGCCGTCATAGATCCAGGCTGCCGCGCCGATCAGGGGGGCCGCGATCAGCCATGGCAGGTACAGGAGGGCGGCTTGTTGCACCGTTTCTGCCTTGGCCATCAGGTCGATCAGCACGGGGCCTGCGAAGGCCAGTGTCAGCGCCAGCAAGATGGCTCCGCCATAGCCCCATTGCATGCAGATGCGTGACGCCTGTTGCAGGGCCGCGCGGGAGCCTTGGCCGATGGCCTGACCGACAAGGCTTTCGGCGGCGAAGGCAAAACCATCCAATGCAAAAGCCATGATGGACAGGAATTGCAGCAGGATCTGGTTGGCGGCGAGCGTATCGTCGCCAAAGCGGGCGCCGAGAAAGACGAAGGTGGTGAAGGACAGTTGCAGGATGACCGAGCGCAGCATGATGTCGCGGCTGGCGGTGAACATGGCGCGCAGGGCGGCGGGGTTCGTCAGCCGCCGCAGGGCCGCGCCGAGCACGGGGCCAAAGGCGTCACGGGACAGGAACAGGCCAAGCGCAAGGGCTGTAACCTCGGCCAACAGAGTGGCGAGCGCCACGCCCTTGATGCCCCAGCCGAGGTAAAGGACGAACCAGACCGCCAGCACCATGTTCAGGCCGTTTTGCCAGAGTTGCAGAATAAGTACGGCGCGGGTCCGCGCGACACCGACCAGCCAGCCGGTGAGGGCGAAGATGCCAAGGGTGGCGGGGGCGCCCCAGATGCGGATGGACAGGTAATCGCGGGCAAGGCTTTCGACCTCGGCCGAGGCCGGGGCGATGCGGAAGGCTGCGGTGAAGGCCAGCGATTGCAGCGCGACCAGGGACAGGCCCATGGCCATGGCGATCAGCAGGGCGCGCAGCAGGGTGGCCGAGGTTTCGATGGCGTCGGCGGCGCCCTTGGCTTGGGCGGCGAGGCCAGAGGTGCTCATCCGCAGAAAGCCGAAGGCCCAGTACAGCGTGGTCAGGATCACCGCGCCGAGGCCGACAGCCCCGATGGGGGCGGCCTGACCCAATTGGCCGATCACGGCGGTATCGACCGCGCCGATCAGCGGGATCGTGGCATTGGACAATACGATGGGCAGGGCGATGCGAAAGACGCGCGAATGGGTCAAGATGGGGGCATGGGTCAAGACG
>JBAXXO010000515.1:0-1540 GCA_037127855.1 Alphaproteobacteria bacterium | reverse complement strand
CCAACCGCGCGCATCGCTCATCCGGAACCGACTATCCACCACCCCCGCCAGACCGCTGCCATCCAGCGCCATCTCGTGCCCCGCCTCGCGGTCCGCCAAACCCGCGGCGCGCACATAAGCCGGCAGGCCCCCGCTGCACCATCACCACACAGCCCACGATCCGGCTGCCCAGTGCCGCCTCGATCACCCGATCCAACCGGTCCCGCATCCCAAGCCCTATTTAAGTCGTATCCGCAACCTTAACCAGTTTCCCCCAAAACCCAATGCGACTATAACGCCCCAAACCCCAACTTCACTGGCCTTTCGGAGCCCGCCCATGCCCCAACTTCACCTCGTCTTTGGCGGCGAATTGATCTCGCCCCAGAAGAACATCTTTCGCGACGTGTCGAAAATCCACCTCGTCGGCATGTTCCCCGACTATCAGACGGCCTATACCGCCTGGAAAGCCGAGGCGCAGCGCACCGTCGACAATGCCCATATGCGCTATTTCATCGCCAACATTCACCGCCTGCGCGAAGAGGGCACCGCAGGATCCGCGACCGAAACCATGGACTCCTGACTGGTCGCAGATGTCATATTCCCTCGGGCTGACCCTCTATAACCTCGCCGGTCGCCCCAGCCTGCAAATACCCCCACAGCGCCCCGCCCGAACGCGCGGCGCACTGGCATGGCTACATGCACCCAATGCGACGGTGCTGTCCGCCATGGCCGAGCTTGCCCGCCACCTGATCGAAGACGATGGCGTGCAAGTCGTGCTGACCTGCCCCGATCTGCCCTCGACTCCCACAAGCGCCCTGCTGCAAACCCCGCCCGACGACACGCCCCGCGCCGCCATGGATTTTCTTGACCACTGGCGCCCCGCCCTCGCCGTCTTTGCCGAGGGCGCACTGCTGCCGGCCATGATCCACGCCTGCACCCTGCGCAAGACCCCCCTGCTGATGGTCGGCGCCAGTGCGCCCCTGGTGCAACGTGACGGCTGGTTTCCCGGTCTGATCCGCACCTGCCTGCAGTCCTTCTCCCAGATCATGGTGGTGGACGATACAGCCGCCCACGCATTCCGACGCGCGGGGGCCGAACCGGCCAAGATATACATCTGCGGCCGAATGGAGGAACCCTCCGCCGCCTTGCCCTACATCGAATCCGACCGCGCCACGCTTGCCCAACTGATGGCGACCCGGCCGGTCTGGCTCGCAGCCGACGTCGCCCCCGACGAGATGTGTCACGTCATCGCCGCCCACCGCACCGCGCTGCAACTGGCCCACCGCCTGCTGCTGATCCTGGTGCCACGCAACGCCGCCGCCACCCCCATGCTGGCCGAAGAGCTTGAAGCGATCGAGGATTGGGGTGTCGCCGTCCGTCGCTTCGAACAGTATCCCGATGCTGAAACTCAGGTCTTTATCCCCGATGCAAGCGAATACGGCCTTTGGTACCGCCTGGCACCCGTGACCTTTCTGGGCGGCTCTCTCGCGGGTGACGGTTGTGCCCGCAACCCGATGGAGCCTGCCGCCCTCGGATCGGCCATCCTCTACGGTCCCAATGT
>JBAXXO010000514.1:0-1551 GCA_037127855.1 Alphaproteobacteria bacterium | reverse complement strand
ACGACAGCCGGTATCTGGCCGCCGCCGCGGCGGCGGCCAGATACCGGCTGTCGTTATGGATCGTCACCATGTCATAGCCCCAGCCCACGGCCCGTGCGGCATATTCGGGTGTTCCGCAATGCAGCGCCGCGTGGATGCCGTGGGCCTTGCACGTGGCCACAATGCGCTGCAGGGCTGCAACCATCTGCGGCTCGTCGCGGTCAAAGCCCGGGGCAAGGCGACCCTGGCTGAGCGACAGCGTCAGATCGGCAGGCCCCACATAAATCCCGTCCAAGCCCGGGGTCGCGGCAATTGCCGCCAGATTGGCCATGCCGTCCGCCGTTTCGATCATCGCAAAGGCCAGCACATTGTCATTGGCCTCGGCGGCATAATCGGCCCCTGCGGCAAAGACCACGCGGGTCGGCCCATAGCTGCGCTGGCCGCGCGGCGGATAGCGCACATAGCTGACGAACCGCGCGGCATCCTCGGCCGAGTTCACCATCGGGCAGATGATGCCGTAAGCCCCAGCATCCAGCGCCTTCATCACGATGCCGGGCTCGTTCCACGGCACCCGCGCCATCAGCACCACCCCCGAGGCCCGCATCGCCTGAAACATCGGCAGCAGCGACGTATAGTCCAGCGCGCCGTGCTGCATGTCGACGGTCACCGAATCAAACCCCTGTGCGGCCATGATTTCGGCGGTAAAGGCATTGCCGATGCTGCACCAGCCGTTCAAGACGGGTTTGCCCGCAGCCCAGAGCGTCTTTAGCCCGTTTGCAATCATCGCGGCCCCCTGCCTTGCCTAGCCCCAGCTTCACGATCTGGGGCCAGGATTGTCAATCACGTATCCCCGCGGCCATCCCGGCGGCCCTGATCCGTGCCAGCCCTGATGCGTGCCAGCACTGCCGCCAGCCCCGCTGCCACCGCCGCCGACCCGCCCTGACCGGCAAAGACCTCGTGCAACTGCGCGTTCAGCCCGCCTGGGGTTGAATGGGCAAGCCGCAAGGCGGCGGGTGGTTGGTCGCTTGCGGCCAGACTGCGCCCCAGATCGGCAAACAGCGCCCGCAGATAGGTCGTGGCATCGGCATCCGAAATGCCCTGATCGGTCATCCAGCCCCGCGCGGTATCGACCAGCCCGAAATAGGTGCCCATCAGCGCGCTGGCCGTCGCATAGATGTCAAATTCCTGCGCCTGTTCGACCGGCACAGCCTGCCCCACGGCGTCAAACAGCGCCATCGCCGCAGCCAAGGGCGGAAAGACCGGCGTGACGCCGCTGCGCCGCTCGACAAAAGGCAGCGGGATCGCCCGGCAAATCTGCGCGGCCCCGGTCCAGTCGCGCAAGGTGGTGACGGGCAGCGCCGCCACAAGGCTGATCACCGGCACATCGGGCCGAAATCGCAGCGGGCGCAGCACGGCCTCGGCGACCTGCGGGCGCACGGCCAGCACCACGATATCCGCCCGGTCCAGCACATCTTGATTGCTGGCGCCCACCGTGACACGCGGCAGGTCGCTCAAGGCCCGCGCCACCGCCGCACCACGCGGCGACAGCAGAACCGGCCAGTCCGCCAAGGC
>JBAXXO010000513.1:0-1557 GCA_037127855.1 Alphaproteobacteria bacterium | reverse complement strand
GCCTGGGGGTGTGAAACCCCCCTCTTGGTCGGCCAGAAACTGCCACCAAAACCCTGTTTGCATGCGCCGAACAAACCCTGATTTCAGTTTAACAGAAAACTGCCGCCCATTGCCCTAAAACCATACTCCAACTCTCCCACGCGTGGGAGCCTACCCGTTCGGCAGATAATCCCGCCCGCTATCAATCTCGGCGGGCCGCCCCGGCAGGCTCAACTGGCTCAGTTTCGGCGCGGTGCGGGCAATCACCTTGCCTCGCCGGATCACCACCAACCTTACCGGTTTCAGCCGCAAGGCCTCGACCGGGTCGGCAGCCTGCAAGATCACCAGATCGGCGTTGCACCCCACCGCAAGCCCGTAACCCTCCAGCCCCATGGTCCGCGCCGAATTCACCGTCAGCGCCTCAAACACCCGCACCTTGTCGTCCAGCGAGGACAGTTGCCCGACATGAACCGCCATATGCCCGACCTCCAGCATGTCAGCCTGCCCCATCGAATACCACGGGTCCATCATGCAATCCTGACCGAACGACACGTTGACACCCGCCGCCATCAATTCCCGCACCCGCGTCATGCCGCGACGCTTGGGATAGGTATCATGCCGGCCCTGCAACATGATGTTGATCAACGGGTTGGGGATGACATTCATCCCTGCCTCGGCGATCAGCGGGATCAGCTTGCTGGCATAGTAGGCGTCCATCGAATGCATCGAGGTCAGATGCGACCCCGCCACACGGCCCTGCAACCCAAAGCGGATGGTCTGCTGGGCCAGGGTCTCGACATGGCGGCTCAGCGGGTCGTCGCTTTCGTCGCAATGCATGTCCACCGGCAACCCCCGGTCGGCCGCGATGCGACACAACGCCTCGACCGACAGACGGCCGTCCTCCATCGTGCGTTCGAAATGCGGGATGCCGCCGACGATCTCGACCCCCATGTCCAGCGCCCGCTCCAGCGCGGCGAGCCCGTCTCGGGCGCGGTACAGGCCATCTTGTGGAAAGGCCACGCATTGCAGGTCAAGGTAGTCCTTGACCCGGTCCTTGACCTCCAGCATCGCCTCGACCGTGACCAGACGCGGATCCGAGGTGTCGACATGGGTGCGGATCGCCCCGATCCCCTGTGTCACCGCAAGGTCGATATAGCGCAGTGCCCGCTCGACCAGTGCCTCGCGGGTCAGCAGGGGCCGCAGTTCGCCCCACAAGGCGATACCCTCCAGCAGGGTGCCCGACCGGTTGATCCGCGGCAGACCCAGCGACAGTGTGGCATCCATGTGAAAATGCGGGTCGATGAAGGGCGGCGTGACCAGACGCCCGGTCGCGTCGATCTCGTCGCACGCCGCAGCCGTTATTCCAGCGGCCACAGCGGCAATCTTGTCACCCGACAGCGCGATATCCTGCCCCGATCGCCCGTCGGCGAGGTTTGCATTGCGGATGATCATATCAAACATGGATTTCCCCCTGCTCCAACAACGGCATGAAACAGGGGTAGCAAGCTTGGGGCCCGATTTCCATGCAATACCGCGATTGGGCGGCACTTTTGCAGATGTGCCGCCGCCCAATCACCG
>JBAXXO010000512.1:0-1560 GCA_037127855.1 Alphaproteobacteria bacterium | reverse complement strand
GGCGCATTCGTTGCGCACAGCCTGGTGTGGATCTGGCGTCCCTGGTTCTGACAGCGAAACCCGAAGGTGGCAAACATGGCTATGGAAAACGTTGAGCACTCATCGCAAGGGATGGTCAGACCTCTCGATGGTTTACACCTGACCTTTCTGGTGATGTTCGTCATTTTCATGACGCTTGCTGTCTTGGGGCAGATGTTGTTCTGGAACTGGCGTACCTGGCTGCCGGGGGCAGAAGGCGCGCAATCGATGTGGGACGGCTCGAAGTCTGCTGTCTACACAATCATTTCCCATCTGAGTTGAAGAAAGGACACAAACATGTGGCGTTATTGGCGAATCGTCGACCCACGCAAAGCAATCATCCTCACCGGACTCCTGATTGCTTTCGTGTCGACCAGCATCCATCTGATCCAGATCAGTGGCGACCGTTACAACATCAACACCTGGCATCCGGACACCGTCAAAGCAACGGCGGCACGGGCTGGGGCAGCAATGCAGAACACGCCGAACCCTTCGAAGTAAGAAGGACAGGTTTTCTGCTTGACCGACAGGCGCGCCGGTCTTTTTGACCGGTGTCGCCCGTCTACAAATAACGACCGAGTGCGGCCGCGCAAGGGCTGAGCCGCGTCAGAGTCAGGGGATCCAACATGGCAATGCTGAGCTTTGAAAGAAAATACCGGATACGCGGGGGCACCCTTGTCGGGGGCGATCTCTTCGATTTCTGGGTAGGCCCGTTCTATGTGGGCTTTTTTGGCGTCACGACCGCATTCTTCGTGCTGCTTGGCACCACGATGATCCTTTGGTCAGCCGCCATGGGTCCGACCTGGAACCTCTGGCAGATCAGCATTGCTCCGCCCGATCTGTCTTACGGGCTTCGATTCGCGCCGCTGATGGAGGGCGGGCTGTGGCAGATCATCACGGTCTGCGCGCTCGGCGCCTTCGGTTCGTGGGCGCTTCGTCAGGTCGAGATCTGCCGCAAGCTCGGCATGGGCTATCACGTGCCGGTTGCCTTCAGCTTCGCGATCTTTGCCTACTTCACCCTGCAGGTGATTCGCCCGGTCCTGATGGGCGCGTGGGGCAATGCCTTCCCGTACGGCATTTACTCGCACCTCGACTGGGTGAGCAACGTGGCTTACCAGTACCTGCACTTTCACTACAACCCGGCGCACATGATCGCGGCGAGCCTGTTCTTTGCGACCACGCTGGCGCTGTCGATGCACGGTGGTCTGGTGCTGTCGGCGGTCAATCCGAAGGCCGGCGAGACGGTCAAGACGCCCGAGCATGAAGACACCTTCTTTCGCGACCTGATCGGCTACTCGGTCGGCACGCTGGGCATCCACCGCCTGGGCCTGTTCCTCGCGCTGTCGGCAGTCTGGTTTGCGGCACTTTGCATCGTGATCAGCGGTCCTTTCTGGACCCGCGGCTGGCCCGAGTGGTGGGGCTGGTGGTTGAACCTGCCGATCTGGCAGCACTAGTCCGGACCGAGTCGAGGAGATCCAACATGGCTGAATATCAAAATCTGTTTACAACGGTCCAGCCGACCGGCCCGACCCAGTCGGGCGT
>JBAXXO010000511.1:0-1561 GCA_037127855.1 Alphaproteobacteria bacterium | reverse complement strand
TCACGAAACGACACCATTGGGAATCCCGAATCCGGTCCGGAGCGACACGCTCTAAACGCCGGGCGAGGTCAAATCATACCTCCAGCTTAAGCAAATCTTTGCCCAGATCCACCCCCCCAAACGCGGCACGACGTCGGCTTACCAGTTGCGCTTGTCATCGTCGGGGTCATCCGAGCGGATCAGGTAGTGCAGCGCCAGCATATTCACCTCGGCCTCGGTCGCTATCAGGGTGGCATCAAAGGCACGGGTGTGTAGCCGCCGCGATATCCGCTTTGGCACGTTGGTCCACATCGCCCGCGGTTAAGGGATCAACCCTGAACCGACGCAAAAGATCTGTCGCATCGACTGCGCGCTTTGGGGCACGCCGTTGCCAAAACGCACCCAGACCAGTGGCAAGGGAAACTATTCCAACGGCAGACCTTGGGTGGACTTGATGGTTTTCAGTACGATCTCGGATCGGACCTGCGCCACCTGCGGATGCGGCAGCAGGCGATGGTGGATGAAATCGGCAAAGGCGGCCAGATCGCGCACCAGCACCTCGAGAACATAATCGGCATCGCCTGAGACGGAATGTGCCTGAATCACCGCTGCCTGCCGCCGGATGAAATCGACAAAGCTGTCATCCTCGCGCGCCGAATGGCCGCGAAGGTTGACCCGGATTATTGCCCGCAGCCCGAAGTCCAGTTTCAATGGGTCCAGACGGGCCATGTACCCGGTGATGACACCCTCTGCCTCCAGCGCCATGCGACGGCGTGAGCATTGCGAGGCGGACAGATTCACCATCTCGCCCAAGGCTGCATTGGTCAACGCCGAATCGGCCTGGAGTGCCTTCAGGATTTCACGATCAAAGCCTTCTATATCCATTTCGTGCACCATAATCAGAATTCACGCACAAACTGACCATAGCGCCGATGCGCGAACTGCGCAATCGCACACATCTTGCATGCCTCCCGTGGCATGATCGCGCCAAGCCATCACAGGAGTGCATGACCATGGGCCCTTTCCCGCACGACGCCCCACAAGCCACGATCACCGCCGCCAATCCCGCAGGCACCGATGGCTTTGAATTCGTCGAATTCGCCCATCCGGACCCGGCTGTTCTGGACACGCTGTTCCGCAAGATGGGCTTTGTGCCGGTGGCCAAGCACCGCACCAAGGACGTCACACTGTACCGCCAAGGCGACATCAACTACCTGTTGAACGCCGAGCCTGACAGCCATGCCGCCCGCTTTGTCGAGGACCATGGCCCCTGCGCCCCGGCCATGGCTTGGCGCGTTGTGGACGCGCAGCATGCCTTGCGCCGGGCACTGGACCTGGGTGCCACCGAATACACCGGTTCGGACAAGTCGCTGGATGTGCCCGCGCTGGTGGGCATCGGCGGTTCACTGCTGTATCTGGTCGATACCTATGGTGACAAGGGCAGCACCTATGCGGCCGAGTTTGAGTGGCTGGGCGCCCCCGACCCACGCCCCAAGGGGATCGGCTTTTACTATCTCGACCACCTGACCCATAACGTCATTCGCGGCAACATGGACACCTGGTATCGGTTCTATGCAGATAC
>JBAXXO010000510.1:0-1573 GCA_037127855.1 Alphaproteobacteria bacterium | reverse complement strand
CCTCAACCCCCTTGACATGGTATTCGCCAAGCTCAAGGCCCGCGTCAGAAGCGCCACCGCCCGATGCGCCGATACCCTATACAGCGCCATCGCATCCGCACTGAACGCCTTCAACCCTCAGGAATGCGCGCGATATCTCCGCCATGCAGGCTATGCATCAACTTGGTCGGGAAATACTCTAAAGCTACCGCTGCAGCCATGCGGGCACCTCGATTGTTCAGCATTTTCGTCTTATCCGGGATGGTTCGATGGCGTAGAATGCGCCTGATACCGCGAGCGGGATGCTGTCGGGCCGAGAGTTCGTCGAGGGCTGCGCGGTCAGGCGCGGCTTTTCGGGCCGTGTGGCCTGGCTTTTGTGCCTGGTGTCATGCTTTGCACGGGTCCAGGCGGCGCAAATGGACGAGACGGCGCATGTTGTAGGCCAGGTTCTTCATCCCGATCTTGACCTTGGCCCGCTCCATGCCGATCATTCGCACCAGCGTGCCGCTCATGTCATTGGTCTGCGCGCCGAAGACATGCTCGACGCGCACGCGCACTGACGACTTGGTCCGGTTGCTCCCCTTGGCCTGTTCGGTCAGCGGCCTGCCGCGATTGGCCTTGCGGTGAAACTGACTGGTCAGCTTCAAGGCGCGCAACTTTGCCTCCGTCTCCGCGGACCGATAGGCAGCATTCGCCCACTCGCCAGAACGGGTATTGCCCTGCATCAGCCGGTGATCCACCGCCAGGCTGTCGTGCACAGCGGCATCGGTGACATGGTAGCGCCGGCACCAGCTTGTGCATCCGGTCCACGTTCACATGGTTCTTGTAGCCATAATGTGACTTGCCGTGCGTGCTCGTCGGGAAAACAGTCCCCCGGACTGTTTTCTGATCCTCCTCGCTCCAGCAAGCGTCAACATCCCTCTGCGACCGCTTGGCAGGTTCGTCGGCCCAGCCCTCCGGCGTCTCTCCAGCCTTGATCGCAGTGTTTTCCTCGCGTTTGTTGTGGTTGCGTGGCACCGGCACGATGGACGCATCAAGGATCTGCCCGCCCCGCGCAAAGTCGCCCTGCCGCGCCAGATGGCCGTCGAATTGCGTGAACAGCGCCTCCATCATGCCCGCCTGCGCCAGCGCCGCTCGTTTGAGCCAGACCGTCTTTGCGTCGGGCACACGGTCCGCCAGCCCAAGGCCGAGGAACCGCATGAACGACAGTCGGTCGCGCACCTGATACTCGATCTGGTCATCCGAACGATTATAGAGCGCGCTCAGCACCAGCGTCTTAAACATCAGAACCGCATCCATCGGCTTGCGCCCCGCGCGGGATTTCCGGTCCCCCTCCGGTTTGCGCCACACCCGTTCCAGAACAGGCCGGAACTCCTCCCACGGCACGACGGCGTTGATCTCGACCAACGGATCCTTCTTCGCATCCAGGCTCGCGTAACGATCCGAAAGATCAAAGAAACCCATCTGCGGCATGACAACCAGCCTCCGTCCAATGCTGGTCCAAAATCTACACCGCCGTCAGATCGGGCGCAATTTTTCGAGGTGCCCCACTCTGGATGTAGCGTCTCAACAGGGTGTTCACGGGCTGAAACTG
>JBAXXO010000509.1:0-1579 GCA_037127855.1 Alphaproteobacteria bacterium | reverse complement strand
CACGTAGACCAGCGCGACCAAGACGGGCACTTCGATCAACGGTCCGACCACGCCGGCCAGGGCCTGTCCGGAGGTTGCGCCGAAGGTGGCGATTGCCACCGCGATCGCCAACTCGAAGTTGTTGCCCGCCGCGGTGAACGCAAGGGTGGTGGTGCGCGCGTAGCCGAGGCCCAGTGCCGCCCCGAGCAGGAATCCGCCGCCCCACATGACGGCGAAGTAGGCCAGCAGCGGCAACGCGATACGCGCGACGTCCCACGGCCGGTTGGTGATCTGATCACCCTGGAGCGCAAAGAGAATCACGATCGTGAACAGCAGGCCGTAGAGCGCCCACGGCCCGATCTTGGGCAGGAAGTTGTTCTCGTACCACTGCCGGCCCTTGGCCTTCTCCCCGAGTCGGCGCGACAGGTAGCCGGCCAGCAGCGGGATGCCCAGGAAGATCAGCACCGATGTCGCGATCTGCCATGGCGAGATCGAGATCGACGCCTGCCTCAGCCCCAACCAGCCGGGCAGCACAGAGAGGTAGAACCAGCCCAGTACCGCGAACATGACGACCTGGAACATCGAGTTCAGCGCTACCAGCACCGCGGCGGCTTCACGGTCTCCGCACGCCAGGTCATTCCAGATGATCACCATCGCGATGCAGCGGGCCAGCCCGACGATGATCAGGCCCGTGCGGTACTCCGGCAGGTCCGGCAGCAGCAGCCAGGCCAGGGCGAACATCAGCGCCGGGCCCAGCACCCAATTCAACAAAAGCGAGCTGAACAGCAGTTTGCGGTCGCTGGTGACGGTGTCGAGGCGGTCGTAGCGCACCTTGGCCAGCACCGGGTACATCATGATCAACAGTCCCAGGGCGATCGGCAGAGAGATGCCGTGGATCTGGACCTTCTGCAGTCCGGTGTTCAGTCCGGGCACCCACCGACCCAGCAGCGGTCCGGCCGCCATCGCCACACCGATCCACACCGGCAGGAAACGATCGAGGGTGGACAACCGGCGAGCGACCGGGGCTTGCGGGCTCGCGGTGTCGGTCACGCCGAAACCCCTACGGCAGCAGCGGAATCCGCACCGGAGCTCAACAGTTCCGACAGGGCGGCAAGCGCCTCGGGCACCACCGCGTAGTACACCCACGACGCCCGTCGCTGTGAGGTCAACAACCCCGCATCCCGCAGGACCTTCAGATGATGCGACACCGTCGGCTGGGACACCTCCACACCCGCGGAGATGTCACATACACACGCCTCACCACCGGCGCGGCTGGCCACCGAACTGAGCAACCGCAGCCGCACCGGATCCGCCAGTGCCTTGAACTTCGCCGCCATCTCCACCGCTGTGGCCATGTTCAACGGCTCAGCGACCAACGGAGGCACCGGGCAGCTGTCCCTAGGAGTGCCCGGTTTCGACATACGTCGATATTGACAGAGATCTAATCTCGGGGCAACGGGATCCCCTGAGACGCCCGCTCCGACCTACACGACGACGCAGACCATCTTGTCGAGCGAGACCGCCGCCTACCGGGCCGTTCCGGTCACCGCGCGCTGAATGCCCCGTCAATACGCCCGACTCGTGGCGCAGATTTCAGTCC
>JBAXXO010000508.1:0-1584 GCA_037127855.1 Alphaproteobacteria bacterium | reverse complement strand
GCGGGCAGGCTTCGACCCGCGCGCAGGCATCTCGCTGTGGCAAAAGATGTCCGAGGCCTCCAAGGGCGAGCCGCCGCAGTTCCTGTCGACTCACCCGTCGCATGCCAGCCGCATCGACAATATTCGCAGTGCGCTGCCCAAGGTGATGCCGCTTTACGAACGGGCACAGGCAGCGAAAACGAACGATTCGACCGCATCCGACCCGTCGCAGAAAAATCAGTGAAACGCCACGGCGCTGATGGCGACGCTGCTTGCACGGGGGCGTGAAGGTGTTGCAAAGCGCATCGAGCACTGCATGAGCCTTGCACACCGCCTGCACTGGCTCAGTCGTCCGAGCTGCCGTTGAACAATGTGATGGCTTTGTCGTAGGCCAGTCGGCCCGCGGCTTTACCAATCAGCTGCCCCGCGGTGTTGTCGTCCTTGAAATGGATACCGCCATACAGGCGCGACATTCCAGCGTCGTCGACTGCGTCGCTGAATTTCTTGTACTTGATGACGGTCGGCACCGCTGGTACGCCCGGCTCAACCCGACCAAAATTGGCGGGGATGGTGGTTTGGAAGTCGAACCTGTCGCTGCCGGTGATCAGTTGCAGCACGGTGGCCGATGCCGAAGAAAACGACGAATGACCCGACACATATCCCGGGAAAGCGGGGGTCGGGTTGCTGCCCGGGTTGTAGGGCATCCATTTTTCGCCCTGAATGGCCTCGACCGGGCGGCCCGGCCCGCCCCAGGCCACGATCGATTGCCCCTGCTTGAAAAAGCGCACCGCCGTGATCGGGCGGACGCCTTCAAATTTTCGTTTCAGGTGCCAGGCCACGATGCCGGCATCGAATGAGGCGTTGTGCATGGCAAAAAACATCTTGGCATCCTTGCCGATGCTGTTGTTGTCACGCTCAGAGACGAATTGGGCAAACAGGCCCCAATGACCTGGCGGGAACTCTGATGCCGGGCCGTCAGCCCAGTACTCCACGATCAGTTTGCGCTCCGGCGTGAGCTCCCGGCTGTATTTCAGAATCAGATCGACATTGGCTCGATAGCGTGCCGGGTTATCACGCTGAATGGATGGCAAGGCCTTCAACCCCGGCAGGTCATCCAGCTGATCTGCCGACGTGAGGGCAAAGGGCTTTACACGCTCCCAGTGGGGCGCGATAAAGCTCTGTAAGGTCCCCATCTCGTTGTAGAGCGGTTGCCATCTGTATTCATCATTGATGATCAGTGGCGCGCAAACCAGCGATTGCGGCGTGCAAAAAGGCATTGGCAGGTTTTGCGGCACATAGCCTGTGTAGTCCTTGTAAGCCCCGGGCGCCAGGTCACCATACTGGTTGGAACCGTCATATCGTCGGCTGTCAATGACCGCGAGCGCCACGCTGTTGCCCAGGCCGGCCGGTGTACTGGTGTCGGTCGACAGGTTGTCAGGGTTGTAACCCATGGTCGCCATGGCAGCCCGCAGGCGCGATTCACCTGCAGGAAAGAGGTTGCGCAGACAGGCGTAGGCCGCATAACTGATGGCTTCCGTGCGGTTGGCCGAGTTACGCTCAGCGGCAGGCCGGCGCAGGGTGTCACCCACCACGGCACCCAGGGCT
>JBAXXO010000507.1:0-1590 GCA_037127855.1 Alphaproteobacteria bacterium | reverse complement strand
GTTTACGCCAATGTGCTGGGCGTGTTCACCAACACCGTGCCGGTCGATGCCTATCGTGGCGCAGGGCGGCCGGAAGCCAATTACGTGGTCGAGCGGATCGTCGATGCCGCAGCCCGCGAGTTGGGCATTGACCGCATCGAGTTGCGTCGCCGCAACATGGTCGGGCCGGAAGCGATGCCGCACAGCACCCCCGTCGGCAAAACTTACGACAGCGGCGATTTCCGCATCGTGTTGGAGGCTGCCTTGGCCAAAAGGGATTACGCGGGCTTCGGTACCCGCCGCGCCGCCGCCGCTCGGGCGCGGTGACCCCCAAATACATGAGGTAGCGACAATGACTCTCGCAGAAATGCAGGCGCTGCTCAGCGCCCTGCTGGGCATGCGCTTTGGCGGGGTGCGGTCGATCACCTATGACGGCCGCCAGATCAGCTATGGCTCCGACGCTGAACTGGCGACGGCGATCTTCGATCTGGAACGGCGCATCGCGGCGGCCGACACCACCGTGTCCCGCTCGCGGGTGTCCCGGCCCTTTGCCAGCAAGGACTTGTGACCATGGTCTCGACCAACTGGCGCGCCCGTGTCGGCGCTTGGGTCGGCGGCTTTGGCGCGCCGGGTGGGTTCGATGCCACCTCCGGCCAGCGCCGCCTGAAGGGCTTCACCACCTCTCGCGCCCATGTCAACGCGCTGATCGCGGCCTCAGGGCCAGAGATGAACGCCCGGGCGCGTTGGCTGGTGCGCAACAACGGATATGCCGCCAATGCCATCGAAAGCTGGGCGGCCAACACAGTAGGCGATGGGATCAGCCCGAATTCCAGCATCGAACATGCCTCGCGCAAGGATGCGGTGCAACGGCTGTGGCTCGCCTGGACCGATGATGCCGACGCGGAGGGGCTGACGGATTTCTACGGGCTGCAGCGTCGCGCCGCCCGCGAGGTCTTCATGACCGGCGAGGTCTTCCTGCGGTTCCGGTCGCGTCGCCCGGAGGATGGACTGACAGTGCCCCTGCAGATCCAGATGCTGCCGTCGGAAATGCTGCCCCTTAACCACAATGCCGTCGACGGCAACGGCAATGGCGTCCGGCAAGGTATCGAGTTTGACCGCGTCGGCCGCCGTGTCGCCTTCCACTTCCTGCGCCGCCATCCGGGCGACAGCACCGATCCGGGGTTGTCGGGTGAAACCGTCAGAGTTCCGGCCTCCGAGGTTTTGCACATCATTGACCCGGTAGAGGCCGGGCAGTTGCGCGGCGTCTCACGTTTTGCCCCCGCCATCGTGAAGCTGTTCCTGCTCGATCAATACGATGACGCCGAGTTGGACCGCAAAAAGGTGGCGGCGATGTATGCGATGTTCGTGACCTCGCCCGCGCCGGACAATCCACTCGCCCCGCCAGACGAAGAATACGAGGTGGCCCCTGGTCAGGTGGTCCGTCTCGACCCGGGTGAGGACGTCACCGTCAGCGCTCCAGCAGATTCAGGGTCCACCTATGAACCGTTCCAGTACCGGACCCTGCTGCAGATCTCGGCCGCGCTGGGTATCCCCTATGGCTATCTCAGCAACGATGGGGCCAAGGGCAACTTCTCGAACTCGCGGCTGTCG
>JBAXXO010000506.1:0-1620 GCA_037127855.1 Alphaproteobacteria bacterium | reverse complement strand
GATTCGGGTTTTCGGCAGCCTGTTCCTCGAGATAGCACGCAAGCCCCGCCGCGTCCGCCCGCAACACCCGGATCGACGCTTGCAACCTCGTGGTCAGTTGCAGACGCTGGGCCTGGGTCACCTGAATGCGCGGTCTTTGGCTCATGGCAAATCGCTGACCACCTTAGCCGCACAAGACAAGCAGTGCCAAGGCAACCATGTCCCGGCCCCAAAATGCCCTCGGCCTCTCGATTCCTCGGCACTCTGCATTGCTGGACCCCGATTTCCTCTTTGCACAAGTCACCATTCCCCGACCCCAATCGCCGTCACCCGCACGACGTCGACCCGGCGACCGCACGCACCCAACGGCCCAAACCCACAGCCTACAGCCGAAGACCCCCACACGAAAGCCCGCATCCCCGGGCCTCACCCGACCCCCAATCGACGGTGGCTTACGGCATTCCGGGCCTTACTTTTGCCGCGCCGCAGGGATAGTGTGACATCCGCAACAACAGGCAGAGTCATGCAAAACCCCGATATTCCCCTTGTCAAGGATATCGTCCTTGTGGGCGGTGGCCATACTCATGCCCTGATTCTGCGCATGTGGGCGATGAACCCCTTGGCAGGGGCCCGTATGACCCTGATCAACCCCGATCCGATAGCCCCCTATACCGGCATGCTGCCCGGTCTGATCGCCGGCCACTATTCACGCGGCGACATCATGATCGACCTGATCCGCCTTGCCCGCTTTGCAGGGGCGCGCGTGATCCTCGACCGTGCCACCGGCATCGACCGTGGTGCCCGCCTGATCCAACTGTCCGCCCGCCCGCCACTGCCATATGACATCGCCAGCCTTGACATCGGCATCACCTCTGATCTGCCAGACCTGCCCGGTTTTGCTGCGCATAGCGTGTCGGCCAAACCGCTGGGTCTTTATGCGGCGGCATGGCAGCGTTTCGTGCAGGACGCGCCCGTAGCACCCAGCCTTGTGATCATCGGTGGCGGGGTCGGCGGGGTGGAACTGGCCCTCGCCTCGGCCTACCGTCTGCGCACGACGGGCCGTCAGGCGCAGATCACGCTGTTGCAGTCGGGACCTCAGGCACTGCCAGACCTGTCGGACCGCGCCCGTGAAACCCTGCTCGCCGTCGCTGCGCAAGCCGGCATCACCGTGATCCTGAATGCCCGCGCCGTCAGCGTTGGCACCGGCGATGGCAATGACGATGTCGATGGCGATGGCGACGGGACTAGCACCGGCCACGTGATGCTAGAGGATGGCACGATCCTGCCATCCGATTTCACACTGACCGTGGTGGGGGCCCAGCCGTATCCCTGGCTCGCCACCACCGGTCTGCCACTGCAGGATGGCTTTGTCACCGTCGGCCCCACCCTGCAAGCTGCCGACCCCGCGATCTTCGCCACCGGCGACTGCGCCTTTCTGTCCCATGCCCCTCGCCCCAAAGCCGGGGTCTTTGCCGTCCGCGCAGCACCGGTGCTGTTGCACAACCTGCGCGCCAGCCTGACGGAAACCCGCCTGCGCCAGTTTTGGCCGCAAAAAGACTATCTGAAACTGATCTCCCTCGGTGACCGGCGTGCCCTTGCCGACAAATGGGGGCTGCAAGGCGGCGGCACTTCGCTGTGGCG
>JBAXXO010000505.1:0-1621 GCA_037127855.1 Alphaproteobacteria bacterium | reverse complement strand
GTCGCGTTACCCTTGCACCGGCGCCTTGGCAAAACGCAGATAGGGCAGCTTGATGTCCAGCGCGCCAAAGCGTTCCGTCGCCTGTTCGTTGTTCAGCGCCAGCGCCACGATCACATCCTGCCCGACCTGCCAGTTGGCGGGGGTGGCCAGCGGCTTGCCATCGGTCATCTGAACGGCATCCAGCGCACGCAGGATCTCGGCAAAGTTGCGACCCACCGACATCGGATAGGTCATCGTCAGCTTGATCTTCTTGTCCGGCCCGATAATGTACACCGTCCGCACCGTCGCCGAATTGGCCGGCGTCCGACCTTCGCTCGGCAGGTAATGGTCGGCCGGCAGCATGTCATAGGCCTTGGCCACGGTCAGGCTGGTGTCATCGATGATCGGAAAGTCGGCAGGCGCGCCGCCAAAGGCTTCGATATCGCGCTTCCACTTGTCATGATCCTGTACCGAATCGACCGATACCCCGATCACCTTGGTCCCACGCCGGGCAAATTCCGGCACCAGTTGCGCCACCGCGCCAAATTCGGTCGTGCAAACCGGCGTGAAATCGCGCGGATGGCTGAAGATGATGGCATAGTGGCCATCCAGCCAGTCATGAAAATGAATCTCTCCTGCGGTCGAGAGGGCGGTGAAATCGGGGGCAATGTCGTTGATACGCAGTCCCATGGGGCGTCTCCTGTAATGCTGCAGGTCAAACATATGGGTTTTCCGCCGCCATTTCACCCCCTTCCATCGCGCGGCCCCAAATAAGAACCAAACCTCCCGTCCGCCCACCCCAAGGCGAAACCCTGTTTCCCCTGGCGACAGAAACCCCCTAGTGCCATCCCGTGCAATGGTGCATGTCTGGCCCAACGTCCCAAGCCACGGTCCCGCCATGCTCCTCCATGCCAGCATCATCAGCTGGGGCGACAAAGGCCCGAACGCCGCCTATATCGCGGCCAGCCTCGCCCCCATGATCGCCCACTTGACCGTGGTCTATTCCAGCCCCGACGCCAAACCCCAAACCGGCGCAGGCCACTGGCACGCCCTCCCCGACACCACCTTTTTCGGCGCGAAATTCGCCAAGGCCCTGGCCGAAACCCCCGCCAACCACGCGATGCTGCTGATCCACGCCGACACCAGCTTCGGCGACTGGCCCCACCTGCTGACCCGCTGCACCGCAGCCTTCGCCCAATTCCCCGACCTCGCCCTATGGTCGCCCGACTTCACCGACACGCCATGGCGCACCGCCCTCGTCCGCCTGTTCGACCAACCAGACGCCTCCGGCCTCGTATCCGTGATCCAGACCGACGGCATCATCACCGCCTTCTCTCCCGCCACCGTAGACCGCCTCCGCAGGCTGGACCTCACCGCCAACCCCTTGGGCTGGGGCATCGACTGGGCCGCCCTCGCCTTTGCCTATGCCAGCGGCCTGCGCGTGCTACGCGACACCACCCTAAAGGTTACCCATCCGAAAAGCCGAGGCTACATGGGCGACATCGCCGCCCGCGACATGGCCGCCTTCCTCGCGCAACTGACCCATGCCGAGCGCGCCCAGATCGCCCTCCTCCGCGCCTTCTTCCAAAACCGCAAGGATGCCGCCCGCCCCTGGCCCGCCCGCCTGTTTCATTCCCTGTTC
>JBAXXO010000504.1:0-1629 GCA_037127855.1 Alphaproteobacteria bacterium | reverse complement strand
CCTTTAGGAGTCCTGCTAGTATTTCCAGGTGTTGCTCCTCTTCGAGATCAAGCCGGGAGAGCAATACATCTGGATTTTGCTGCCAAGACGCAGGCACAGTCGAGGTCGGGCGGCATATCGCTAAGACTTTCCATCCGGCACGACATGCAGCCTCGACAATCTCGCGGCCAAGGAAGCCAGAGGCGCCTGTCACCATCATACACCGTTCCATGGACACCTCACCGACCCCTTTTAGGCATCTTCCGCCTCTGCCCATGCCATCGGCCGTATCGGACTGCAGGTTGTGCTCATTGCGACCGATCCTGCAGTTGTTCCTGACGACTGAATGGCAAGCGTCACCTCGTTGAGATGCAATGCCAGATCAGCCGAGAGACGGCTTTGCCGTCGCTCGGCGATGGCGTCCAGAAGCTCGGCCGGACCCAAGGCGAAATTCATCGCAGCCGAGCCGCGGCGAGGCATTTTAGGGTGGCTGGGTCCGCCCAAGCGCAGTCGCCGCGTCCAGGGCAGTTCAACCAAGCGGCGGCGCAGGCGGCGGCGCTGACGCAGACGCACCGGGGCGTCGTTATCCCAGCATTCGGCAATCTCCAGCGTACCGGTCTCGCCAAAGATGCGGATCGAATGGTCATGCCGGGCTAGGATGGAGCAGGTCAGCCGTGCCATGACGCCGCCATCAAAGAACAGCACGGCAACCGATGTATCCGGCGCGGCAGTCTCTATTTCGGACAGCTTGTGCCGGTCCAGTTCGGCCGAGGCTGCCACCACCCGCCGCACTGGCCCAAAGATCGCAATCAGCCATGTCAGATAATAGCCCGCATGTTCCACCGTGCACCCCACGCGGAACTCGTCCTCATAGGGCCAAGGGGCGCCGCTTTCACTCTTCCATTCGCGATAGGGTGCCTGACTGATGAAACCATCATCCATTTCCGCATAGACGAGAAGCGGTCGCCCGATCTTGCCTTGTCGCACCGCCCGCCACAGAATCTGCGCCGCCTCACCCAGAAGCGAACAGGGGGCAGAGGCCAGATGCAACCCACTTGCCTGCGCCAAACCGTGCAGGATTCTTGCATCGTCCATCGTCATGGCAAGGGGTTTTTCGCTATAGACATGGTGGCCCGCCCGCAGACAGGCCGCCGAGACCTCGAAATGCGAACCGGGATTGGTCAGGTTCAGAATCAGATCCTGCGGGCCAGCCTGTGCAAGAAACTCCTCAAGGGTGGTGCAGACGGGCACATGCCAGTGCGCCGAAAATCGTGCCCGGCAGGCGGCAACCCGGTCATATGCGCCACCCACCGTGATATCGGGGAAGCTCTGCAGCGAGCGCATGTAAAGGTCCGCGACAAACCCTAAGCCTATAAGCCATACCGTCTTCATCTCACATCCATCCTGCTGAACCATGAGAAAACATCATCTTCCGCGGCTCCACTCTGCCGCTGGCCGCTTCATCCGCACGGCAAGACGAATGATCGCATAGACCACAAAGCCAAGGGGCGCGGCCAGCGCCAGGCGCAGAAGATCGCCTGCACCCACATCTGCCTTGCCTTCATTGGGGCGCAGTTGCGGGTAAAGCCGGTCAACTTCGGCCGTGCCCGCATCCTGTCTGCGGCGGACGCGGATCAGATTGGACAGGCC
>JBAXXO010000503.1:0-1647 GCA_037127855.1 Alphaproteobacteria bacterium | reverse complement strand
GTTCACGGCAGCGCCGGTCGCCCATGACGCGCAGCTGCTCGTCAACCTCGGCCTCGTGCATCGCGACAGCGAATGGCAGCCCTATTGGGAAGGATGGGTCGAATGGATGCGCACATCTGGCTGGCGGCGCTTTGGCTTGTATGTCTGGGACCAGGGCCCGGGTCTGCCAGGCGACTGGAACGGACGACTGGCCCCGTCGCACGAGTTCATTTTCCACTTCAACCGCAGCCCGCGCAAACCGCACAAGACCGTCCCGTCCAAGCACGCGGGCGAAACCCTCGGCGGCGGCGGGCTGCGAGGGGCCGACGGGACCGTCCACGCCAAGACCGGCACCGGAAATGCGATCCAAAGTCATCGCATCCCGGATTCTGTGTTCCGGATCATGCGCCACAAGGGCGGGCTGGGCGCTGCAGGATCGCATCCGGCTGTGTTTCCGGTAGCGCTTGTCGAGGCGGTACTGACGGCGTTTTCGGATCCGGGCGACCTGATCTATGAACCCTTCTGCGGGTCGGGCACGCAGATCGTCGCTGCTGAACGCGTTGGGCGGCGCTGCTTTGCGATGGAACTGGACCCGGTCTATTGCGACGTGGCGGTGCGGCGGTGGGAGATGGCGACGGGTAGTGTTGCTGTGTCCAATCCAGACCAACGCTCATACGAGAAGCTGCCTCAAAATCGACACGGGACATTTTTGACAGCCGCAGCTAGTATTCCACTTGTTCTGAACTGATCAGTCGCAGTCTGGCCAAGGATTGTGGAGAGTGGAAATCATATGGCATGTCAAAACTGCGGTGCGACCGACACCATAAAAGCGCACTTGATCCCAGAGGCCTTTGTCATGGAGGTAAAGGCGGATCGTGGCGAGCAACTTTTGATCATTCACGATGGGCAGGAGCGGCCAAAGGTTAGCAACACCGGAAACTATGACCCAAATCTCCTTTGTGCGACGTGCGACGGCACCTTGGGGCGCTGGGAGGGATACGCCTTTACGCTTTTTAAGCGCCTTCGCGGAATCAATGCAGACGTCGGCTCCTTCGTCTCAATGGGGCCCGTTGACGGAGACCAGATCCTTCGATTTGCGGCAGGCATAGCTTGGAAATTCGCGGCGACGCAGACCCATTTCGGAAAGATTGAGATCGGCCCGTACAGCTCCTTGTTAAGGGAAGTTGCATTTGGAAATGCGCCGATCCCGTCCTCACTCGATGTTGCCGTAATCCGTCTCGTCGAGCTGGACGGCGACGTGTATTATTATCGAGAGCCCGTACCCGCGTGGCACGGAGGAATAAATTCAGTCAGGTTCTCGGTTGGTAGCTTCGTCATCTTTCTGAAAACAGATAAAAGACCGAACGACCGCTCCTTGCCACCTGAATGCTGGCTGAAAGGGCGGTCTGAAGGCCGCTTCCTGATTGCGCCAGCCGAGCACTTCACGGAGGGACAGCTCCATCGAGAATTGGCGATACGAGGCCCAGTTCGAAGATTCTTTGGTGATATGCATGCCCGCAAGCAAAGGCGCAGCCAGACCAAATGAGTTGCAACAGGTCAAATCAGTTATCGGCACTGACCTTAATTGGACGGATCGATCCGATACACCCGGCCCCGGTCTCCTTCCTTCGCCGAGGTCACGACCAGCCCCAGCTTCTTGCCCAAGGC
>JBAXXO010000502.1:0-1648 GCA_037127855.1 Alphaproteobacteria bacterium | reverse complement strand
AGGGACTGGCTGGCAGAGGCGGAAAAGACCGAACCCAACGACCCCAACGCCATCGCCCTGTCGACGGTGGACGCGGGCGGCATGCCGAATGTGCGGATGGTGCTGCTGAAAGACATCGAGGCGGCGGCCTTTGTGTTTTACACCAATTACGGCTCGACCAAGGGGCGCGAGTTGCAGGCGGCGGGCAAGGCGGCCTTTGTGATGCATCACAAAAGCCTGCGCCGCCAGATCCGCGCGCGGGGGCTGATCACGCGTGAGGACGGGCCGCTGGCGGATGCCTATTACGCCAGCCGCAGTCTGAAATCCCGTCTGGGGGCATGGGCCTCGCAGCAATCGCAGCCGTTGGCGTCGCGCGGTGCATTGATGGCCGAGGTGGCGCGGGTCACGGTGGAGCAGGGACTGAACCCGAAACGCCCGCCGTTCTGGGGCGGTTTCCGCTTGATTCCGCTCGAAATCGAGTTTTGGGCGGATGGCGATTTCCGCCTGCATGACCGGTTCAGATGGGCGCGGCCCGCGCCGGGTTCGGACTGGCAGGTCGAGCGTCTAAACCCATGACATGCTGATGGTCATTTTGTCGCAGGGGCAAGGTTGACGCAGTTCTGTCACATCGGCTTTACCATCGGCGGGTTCGGCTGAAATACGTCCGCTTCACTATTGCAACTTGTCTGTGCGGGGCCTCATAGTCCAGTCTGCGAGACGCAGGCTGGATTAAGATTTTGGACATGACAGATGTAGATGAAAGCGTGCCGGTCGTCACGGGCCGGGTGAAGTGGTTTGACCCTGTAAAGGGTTTCGGGTTCATCGTCGTGGAGGGGTCCGTCGGCGACATCCTTTTGCATGCCAATGTGCTGCGCAGTTTCGGCCAAAGTTCGATTGCCGATGGCACCGCGATCACGGTTTCTGTGCAGAGCACGGCGCGAGGCGTGCAGGCCGTCGAAGTGCTGGATGTGGCCCCCCCCGAACCGGCAATGCTGACCCTGTCCGAAGAGGATCACGCCCGGCTGCCCCAGGATATGGCGACGCTGGCACTGGAACCTGCCCGGGTAAAATGGTTTGACAAGGACAAGGGCTTCGGCTTTGCCAACGTATTTGGCCGTCCGGAGGATGTCTTTGTGCATGTCGAAGTTCTGCGGGCCTCGGGCTTTGCCGACTTGCAGGCGGGCGAGGCGGTGACCTTGCGGATCATCGAGGGCAAACGGGGCCGAATGGCCGTACAGGTTGTGTCATGGGAAAGCTCGGTACGGCGCTAGTGCTTGCGGTGATGGCGCAGGGGGCCGGGGCGGTTTGTGCGCCCGGTATGGTGGAATTGCGCAGCACTGCGGGGACGGTCATGCGGTTCACGGTGGAACTGGCGGATGACGAGGCCGAGCGTGCGCTGGGCCTGATGAACCGCGCGCAAATGGCCAGTTCGGCAGGCATGCTGTTTGCCTATCAAACCCCCCAACACAGCTATTTCTGGATGAAGAACACCCTGATCGCGCTGGACATGATCTTTGCCGATGCGACGGGGACTGTCACCCATGTGCATTCAAACGCCAAACCGCTGGATACGACGCCGATAGACGGTGGCGACAACGTGACCTATGTGCTGGAGATCAACGGCGGGCTGGCCAAAAGGTTGGGTCTGGCCGAGGGGGCGGTGATGCGC
>JBAXXO010000501.1:0-1650 GCA_037127855.1 Alphaproteobacteria bacterium | reverse complement strand
GGGCCGCGGTCGTTGACGCGCACGGTGACGCTCTTGCTGTTCTTGGGGTTGGTGATCTTCACCCGCGTGCCGAAGGGCAGCGTCTTGTGCGCCATGGTCAGCGCCTCAGGATTGAAGGCTTCGCCACTGGCCGTTTTGCGACCCGCGAACTTGTGCCCGTACCAGGCGATCTTGCCGGATTCGGTCACCCTGGCGCTGGCAGCCGCACCCGTCTGCGAAGCGGATACAGGCGCCGAAGCCGGTGCCGAGGCGGAGGTGGCTTGAGCCAGGGCACTGGAAGCGCTCAGTGCAAGAAACGCCGCAGTCAGGCCGCAGCGAAGAAGTGTTGAGTTCATACGAAGTGTCCTTGGTTGGAGGTCGAACAGAATGACGGTGGAAGAGAGTCGTTTCAACAATACGCAACGACCTTGTCGTTGCATCACTCAAAATCTAGGGTCATACACAAATTGAACAAGCACAGATGACGGCACACTTGATCAACAGGAGTACCCCGCGGTGGCAAGTCGGGTAAACACGCGGTTACAATGTTGCTCTACAAAAAATATTCTTTCCAAGAAAAGTTGATGAAGAAGGCAATCGCGGAATTTATCGGCACGTTCACGCTCGTGCTGTTGGGCTGTGGCTCAGCAGTGATTGCCGGTCCTGCCGTCGGCGCAACCACCGTCGGTGTACTCGGCATCGCGTTGGCGTTCGGTTTGGCCATCGTCGCCATGGCCTACGGCATCGGCCCAGTCTCCGGTTGCCACGTCAATCCGGCTGTCAGCTTCGGGGCATTCGTCGCAGGTCGAATGACCACCAGCGAATTAGTCACCTATGTGATCGCCCAATGCCTCGGCGCGATCGCTGGCGCCGCAATGCTTTGGCTGATCATGTCGGGCAAGGCCTCTGGCTGGAATGGCGGTCTGGGCGCCAATGGCTGGGGCCTGGGTTATCTCGGGGAATACAACCTTCTGTCGGCCGCGATATTCGAAACTGTCGCAAGTTTCCTGTTTCTTGTGACTATTTTGGGAGTGACTCAAAAAGGCGCACCGGCACACATGGCCGGTCTGGCCATCGGCTTGACCCTGGCGGTGATCCATATCGTCGGCATCAATGTCACCGGCGTTTCCGTCAACCCCGCACGCAGCCTTGGCCCCGCATTGTTGATGGGCGGCAAACCGCTGGAGCAACTCTGGCTGTTTATCGTGGCTCCGTTGATCGGCGCCGCCGTCGCGGGATTGCTGTTCAGAGCCAAGCTGCTGTCAGCAGAGGGATAAAGCCCCTGATGGATACTTTTGACGATAACCGTTGCCGTGATGTCCAGGTCGCACTTGGCGGTCTGAGCTGCTCGGGGATGTAGCACCACCGATAGCATCCTCGATACCCGGGGCGTTCATTGCCTGCGGTTGCGTTGCCCGAGTGAACAGTGCTTGCCGGGACCAGGCTCGATTCGGCCCTAAGCTGCGCAAGATTCCGACCAGAGCCCGGTGATCGTCATCACAGGGCGCCCAAAGGACATTGAATGACGACACCGACTCCGGCACAAGACGCGCAGCCTCAGGAGCCTGGCCATGGCAGCCGGAGCGGGCACACGCGGCAACTGTTGGCTGGGCTGGGAAACCCGCTTCACCATCCGCCGCCCCTCGAACAAGCCGGCAAAGCCCCCAGGAC
>JBAXXO010000500.1:0-1650 GCA_037127855.1 Alphaproteobacteria bacterium | reverse complement strand
ATCGAGAAGTTCGGGGGAATTTTCGTCGGAATCGAGCGCCGCGCCCAGAACGACGAGGATCACGTTGCCGGAGGAGACGCCAGGCGCGGAGATCACGGTGGCGGCCTCGTAGCGGCCGGAGTTGATCCAGTCGGCCGTCATGACCATGAGTTCGTAGGCGGTAGGCACAGATCTCGTTTCCCCAGCGCCTTTTGGCTGTGCCGCCTGGGCCGTCCGCTGGGCATGCCGCTTCGTGATCGCCGCGGTGAAATACGCCCATGTGCGGATAGGGTCGGCGCGCTTGCGGAGCGTCCTCGCCTGCAGCACCGGCAGAATGTCGCCGTCGAGGTCATAGCCCGCTGCCAGCCAGCCATCGATCACCGCCGCTGTCGCCCCGATCACGGCCCTTGCTTCGATGCTAAGGCCCTCGCCGCAAGCTGCGAGGCAGGTGGTTTCTGGGGCTTGCCTCGCGTGTGCGTCACCCGCGGTAGTAGTTTCTTTCTTTCTTACTAAGTTCGTGTCCAGAATCCGGACATGGCTTTGTTCTGGATTTGGACATGGCTTTTCGCGATTTTGTTCCAGATTTGGACATGGCTTTTGCCCATTTCCATGTCCAGAATCTGGACATGGCTTTTGCGAAAAGTCGTCCTCGAAGCCAAGCAGATAGCGGGTCGATTTCCGCTGCTTTGTGCCCTGTTCCGCCCGGCGTTGCCTACGGATCAGACCTGCCTCCTCCAACTTGCGCAGGTGGGTGTTCAGCGAGGCGCGGGAGATTTCGGCGTCGTCGGCCAGCTGGTCCTGCGACGGATAGCAGCCGAAATCCGGCGTGTGCCGGTCGCAGAGATACCAGAGCACCAACTTCGTTGCAGGCATGAGCCCGCGTTGCTGGATTGCCCAGTTGGTGGCCTTGTGGCTCATAGCGCCGCCGTAACCGTGAGGCGTTTGACGATGGCTGCCATCAGGGCGATGCGATTGTCGGCTTCGTCCTGGCGCATCTTGCCTGCCCGAACTCGGGACCAATAGAACTGCCGTCGCTGGTCCAACTCGCGCTGGGCTTCGGTGATCAGGGCGGTGATCGGGAAGGGACCGACAGATGGGGTGTTTGCCATGGTTGCCCCCTCAACGCCGACCGGCGACAGCACGGTTGGCACCGGCCTTGCGGGCCTCCTGCTCGCACAGCCAGTCCCTCACGGCCTCCATGCGGTAGAGCACCTTACGGCCCACCCGGACGCAGGGCGGGCCAAAGCGCCGCGTCTCCTAGCGTTGCAGGGTGTCGACCGAAAGGGTCAGTTCCCGGGCGAGGTCGGTGCGGTCCAGCCAGCCGATCAACAGCCCAGAGTCCACCTCGGGATTCGTAGTGTCTGCATCAATCAAGCCAATGTTCTTCATGTGTTTTCTCCTTGCCCGGCGCCCCCTGATCGGCGCGCCAAAGTCGGTCAGGAGAGCCAAGCACACGAGGTCGACCGGGGAAGAGGGGGAAACCGGGGGAAACAAACCGGGCAATTAATCCGGTCTCTTATCCCCCGAAATCGCAGCCACCCCGTCGGATTTTGATAGGAACAAACTAAGAATTCTGACAACTTTGGGGAGAGCAGTTCACAAACAGAATCGCCAGATGATCACCCCACCGCAAGGCTGGGGTCCGGTTTCGCGCGTTGCGAAACCAGGGTC
>JBAXXO010000499.1:0-1659 GCA_037127855.1 Alphaproteobacteria bacterium | reverse complement strand
GGCCGCGTACATCGCCAGATTGTCTGCAAGATTTGCGTGGGCCCGAACTGCCCGGCCGCCCCACGGCGCGACGCCCTTCAGATCGGTGTCTCGGTTGTAGAAGATCCACCTGATGCCGCCCGGGACCGAGCCGCGCGCCACGAGGGGCGGCAAGGTGAGGAGTTCAGTCAGCAAGGCAAGGCTCAACAAAATCCAGAGATCAGCGGTCATGATTTGTTCGGCAGGTTGGCGTGCACGGAAGAGGACTCGTCAGGCGAGGTTGCGATGAGCTGACTGAGAAATGGCCGCGGCCATGTCTTTGAATGAGGTCTCAAGCGATGTTGGTTGCCACTGAAGCACATCGAATGTCGCTTTGTTGTCGTACGCTGCGGCCTTACCAACAAAGGGCAGCATCCCCCTCACCTCGCCGTCGAACAGGCCCATGAATTTGAGAAGGATGGTTGGCGCCTTGCGGGTGGAAACCTTCGTATAGCCCGCCTCTCTCAGCACCCTCGCCACAGTAGTCATCTCGATGGGTTCGGCGCTGGCGGCGATGAATCGCTTTCCGGCCGCGCCGTCAGCGGTCATGGCCTTGACGTGGAGCCGAGCGACGTCGCGGACATCAACCATGCCCATGCTCATGTCGGGAACCATCGGCATCTTTCCGCCGATCATGGCGGTCATCATCGTGACGCTCTGCCCGTCCATCGCTGCGCCAAGCGACGGCCCGAAAACCGCACCGGGGTTGACGACCGTCAGTTCCATGTCGCCTCGTTTTGCGGCCGCCCATGCGGCGCGCTCGGCCAAGGTCTTGCTCTTCGCATAGGCGCCGATTCCGGCGTTGGTGTCGGACCATGCGTCCGTGCCGTATCGCCCGCTCTCCTTTCCGGCGATGATCGCGAAGGTTGACGAGGTGAGCACGAGGCGCTTGACACCGGCCTGCTGAGCGGCCGCGATAACTCGCTTAGTCCCTTCGACAGCCGGGATGATCATCTCGTTTTCATCCTTCGGCTCCGCCAGAACGAACGGGGAAGCGACGTGCATGACGAAGGCGCAGCCCTTCAACGCCTCGGCCCATCCTCTGTCGGATAGAAGGTCGGCTTCGACGAAGCTCAGGCGATCGACCGGCGCCACCTTCGCAATGGCGACTCGGGTGGCGTCGGCCTTGACGCGGGAACGGATCGTACCGACCACCACATAGCCCTGTCTCAACAGCTCGGCCGCGCAGTGTTGTCCAATATATCCGGTGATCCCCGTCAGCAATACACGTTCCATCTGGTCGACTCCTAGGCGATGACCAATCCAATAACTTGCGAAATGCAAGTCTATGTCAATTACTTGCGAAATGCAAGTGATTGAGGGGCGTGGCGGCAAGCTTATCTTTGGGTCATTTGCGTCGGCTCGCGAGCGCGGCATTAGTCGGCGCTTGCGCGTGCCGTTGATTCGGCGATGGTCAAGCGGCACTGATCTGCGTCAATGGCGGTAGATCTATTTTCGCCGGTCGCCAATCCGCTGCTCGCTGACTGGACGTGCCTACCGAAAGACGATATCGACGGACCATCCGAAATCGGATGGACGTGACGCGCCGCTTCTGGCCGCTTAGCGTCATTAACCGGAGCCATTCAGATAGTCCGACTTTAGGAGCTCGATTTCGACATGATCCTTAGTTGAGCCACGACA
>JBAXXO010000498.1:0-1703 GCA_037127855.1 Alphaproteobacteria bacterium | reverse complement strand
CAACTACTTCATCGCCGCAGGATACAAACCCGATTGGGCGTGACACGCTCTAGGAGAATGCACATGGCAGATACGCCCAACCTGGTTCTGCCCTATCTCGCGGCGAATCAGTCGCAGAAGCATGTTACGGTTAATGAGGCCCTGCGCCGTCTGGATGCGCTGGTGCAAGTCACTGTCCAGAGTGCGGCGCTGGCAACACCTCCTGGAAGCCCGGTCGAAGGCCAGCGCTGGATCGTCCCTGCTTCGCCGACTGGCGCATGGGCCGGGCAATCAGGAAAGATTGGCGCCTGGCAGGACGGCGCATGGGTCTTCTATGCCCCGCTCGACGGTTGGACAGCCGTCGATGCCAGTACCGACACGCTCCTGATGTTCAACGCGGGAACGGGCACATGGGCCAGTATCATCACCGGCATCTTCTCCGATGCCGCATTCACCCTTCAGGACGACATCGATCCGACCAAACAGGCCCGGTTCCAGATCGCAGGATTCACCGCAGGTGCGACGAGGGTGTTCAGCCTTCCGGATGTATCGGGGACCTTGGCGGTCCTTTCAGGTGTCGCCCAGACCTTTCAGAACACGACCACCTTCTCGGCCACCAGTGTCACGGTGGGCAGTTCCGCTGCGGCCTCGACTCTCGGCATTGGCACAGGGGCGACGACGAGCGGGGTCACCAAGGCCGTGAATATCGGCACTGCCGGGGTTTCGGGTTCGACCACCAATGTGACCATCGGATCGGCGGTGGCCGGGGCGCTGGGCACGCTGACGATCAACAGCCCCACAGTGACCTTCGCCAGCAGCGTTTCTGCCATCGCCATGGCTGCGGCCAACGTTTCGGCCCTTTATCTTGGCCTCGGTGGCGCGACCGCCGATGCGACAAACCGCCTGTCGATCAATGCCCCAGCCAGCCTCTTCAACAATGCGGGCGCAGGACATCAGGTCAAGGTCAACAAGGCCGCCGCCAGCGACACCGGCTCCTTCCTGTTCCAGACCGGGTTTTCCGGACGGGCAGAGTTTGGCCTCACCGGGTCGGATGACTTCCAGATCAAGGTCTCCGGAGATGGCACAACCTGGTTCAACGCCCTGCAGCTGGAGCGGACCTCCGGCCGGGTCCGCGCCATGGTGGCGCTACAGTTAAACCCCAACGCGGGCGACCCGGGCACCGTTGCAGACGGTGACCTCTGGTACAATTCCACGACCAGCAAGTTCCGAGGGCGTCAAGGCGGAGTGTCGATCGATCTGTCAGGCGGATCGGGTGCCACCGCCGCCTATGGCGTTCTGCAGGCAAACTACACCCTGACCAGCGCCACCACGGCGCAGAAGCTGTTCAACTGGTCGACCAACGGGGCGCTGTCCCTGGCAGCTGGCACTTACCGTTTCTCGTGTTCGCTTCTCCTGACCTCGATGTCGGCCACCAGCGGTTCGGCGAAGTTCGATCTGAAGGGTGCGGGCTCGGCCATCTTCGGCAAGATGTCCATGCAGGATTTCGGCTCGCGGGGGACCGTGGCGGTTGGCGGCACAACTGCCACCTCGGGCACGGCGTCCGATGTTCCGGCGAGCGGCGGTGCCCTTGCGTCGGTTGCGACGTCTGCCGCCCTTCGGGCGTCTATCCACGGCACGTTCGAGATCACCACCGCCGGGACGATCATCCCCTCCATCGCGCTCGATGTCGCGGCTGCGGCTGTCGTCAACGCGGGCAGCTATTT
>JBAXXO010000497.1:0-1719 GCA_037127855.1 Alphaproteobacteria bacterium | reverse complement strand
GCTGTCGACGGATGGCGGACCCCGACGACATCCGCAAGTGTCAAGCCAAGGTTGTTGTGACACCCTGCGACATGCACCCTCGCCGCCCTTGTGCGAAAGAAACCTCGGGCCCCGTTCCCTTTTGCATTGCTGTACGGATCGCCTCATCCGTCGTGGCGCTGCCGCAAAGACTCTGCACCATGGTTCCTGCCAACATGTCGCGCCGCGGCATGATAGGCATCCGACAGGGTTCAAGACAAAATGGCGACCAAGGCCCCCGTTTCCTTGTCATGGGTCTGGCGGATCATGACACCTGCCTGTCTCGTTGACGATCAGAATGGCCTCGTGACGCTTTGGCGTGCGATCTGCGGCGGCATCGTTGTCCAGCCCGGCTGGGGTTTTCACCGCGGGCAACAGATCAACGTTTTCGCCACGTTGCGCATTGATTGCTCATGCATTTGAACGTCAGATCGCCGGGCTGAAATCTCTCGGTCCTTGCACCATTCGACAACACAACGGCACCACTCGCGAACCGTTGACCGGATTTCCGGGTGATTGAAGCTACGGCCTGCACCCGCCATGATCGGTTTGGGTTACGTTGAAGTAGACCACCGCGGCTGATTGTTCTCCTCGTCATGGGAGACCAGCGGACCTTTGAAAACAGCTTCCGTCCCTGTCCGTTTTTCGGGGGGGGTATCTCGGTCCCATAGTGCGTCCTTCCATTCCAAGGAAAAGTTTGCACCATCAAACTCCGGGATCAGACACTTAGCGTCAACAGAGCGATTCTGCCTCGGTACACCCAAGACCGCTGTAGCTTCGCAAGCAGGACATTCGCAGGTTGCGTGAAACATCGGCCCGGCCGAACAGGATTTGGACCGCCAGTGTTTTCGACCGCCGGCACAGGGCCGTATCGTTTGGCACGCACAAGTCCAAGCTTACCATTTTCAATAAGCTGGCCACCATCCCGGTCGTTTGCCTCAAAGGGAGTTTCAACACGACCTTGATCGTCAAACAAAACTGGATCGCGGCATCCCAGAACACAAGCGCCCAGCCAGGGCTTGCATCATCCGGCGCGAGCCAGATCATCCCTTTGCCCAATCAAATCGACACCGCGCGGCGTGTGCACAGCGCTAATCATGGTCGGGCCCATGCGTCATGCGTTGGCGTGCGGCAGAAGGCGTGCTCATGCACTCCGTCCCACAACATGGGTTCACGATCTGAACAAGACACCGACAGAATTGTGAACCAGCGCCGCTTGACAGCAGTGGCGCAGGATGAAAGCGATTCAAAGACTGCAAATAACGACAATCGCGTCGTGAAGGGTTGCAACGATCAGCGCGAGTTGATAGGCGGGAGAGTGTAATGCCCCTATAGCTCAGTTGGTAGAGCACCTGACTTGTAATCAGGGGGTCCGGCGTTCAAATCGTCGTGGGGGCACCATTCCTTTCAGGAGGTTAGGCGATATTAGGGCTTTCGAGGGGCGGGCTGAAAACTTTGAGACTTGACGATCCGCGTCGAGGATGCGGAAGGCGCCACCTTGGTCAAAATCCAGTTCAAAGACGCCGTCGCAAAACATGCGGTCCCGCCCGACCAGCTGACCCTGAACGCAGATCGCAGCGCCCCTCTGTCGTGATTTGCTGGCAAATCAGTGCCGGGCAACGGATAAAGGCCAAGGCGACGGCCCTGATGCGCGCCGATCTCGGCGTGGTCAAATCGCATCGCAGGCCGCACAGGTCGAAC
>JBAXXO010000496.1:0-1723 GCA_037127855.1 Alphaproteobacteria bacterium | reverse complement strand
TTAGGAATGTAAACTTGGGGGAAACCTCATGACAACCTTTGGTAACCTTTTCGGTCATTTCGGCCTGTTTTAGGTTGCATCGGTCAACCAACTTTCCCGTCAAAAACGACGGATTTGCTGTTGATTTTCACCCAGAACTGAGCCGGTTAGGCTGATAATTTTCACTGAGAACTGAGCCATGTGAACCTTTCCCCAAAGCAGTGAGCGGCGGGGGCAACGGAGTGATCCACATGGGACTATTGAACATCATCCGACGGATGCATTTGCGGCAGAAGCTGTCGATCCGCGAGATCGCACGGCTGACGGGAGTGTCGCGTAATACTGTGACCAAGCATCTGGCGGCGAACACCATCGAGCCAAAGTTTGCGATGCCGGAGCGGCAAAGCAAGATTGACCCCTTTGCTGATAAGTTGGCAGGCTGGCTGAAGACTGAGGCCGGAAAGTCGCGCAAGGAGCGGCGGACCGTGAAGCAGTTGCATGCCGAACTGGTGACGCTTGGCTTTACCGGTTCCTATGCCCGGGTGGCAGCATTCGCACGACAGTGGAAAGCGGATCGGCATCGCGAACAGCAAACGACGGGGCGCGGAACCTTTGTGCCTCTGTCTTTCCGCCAGGGAGAGGCTTTCCAGTTTGACTGGAGCGAAGACTTTGCGGTTCTGGGCGGCGAGCGCACCAAACTGCAGATGGCCCATATCAAACTGGCACACAGCCGAGCCTTTTTGCTGCGCGCCTATCCGTTGCAGACCCATGAGATGCTGTTCGATGCCCACTGGCATGCATTCAGGGTCTTCGGCGGTGTGCCGGAGCGCGGGATATACGACAACATGAAGACAGCAGTTGATCGCGTCGGCCGCGGTAAGGAGCGTCAGATCAACATGCGCTTCCTCGCCATGACGAACCACTATGTCTATGAACCCGACTTCTGCAATCCGGCAGCGGGCTGGGATAAGGGGCAAGTCGAGAAGAATGTCCGCGACTCCCGCCACCAGATGCTGCAAGGCATGCCGGACTTTCCCGACCTTCCTGCGCTGAATGCTTGGTTGGAACAGCGTTGCCTTGAGTTGTGGCGGGAGACCCCTCATGGCAAACAGCCTGGCACCATCGCCGATGTCTGGGTCGAAGAACAGGCAGCGCTGATGCCGTTGCCAGTCGCCTTTGACGGCTTCATCGAGCTGAGCAAGCGCGTCTCACCCACATGCCTGATCAGCTTTGATCGCAATCGCTACAGTGTTCCGGCGTCGTTTGCCAATCGCCCTGTCAGCCTGCGGATCTATCCTGACCGGCTGGTCGTGGCGGCCGAGGGGAACATCCTGTGCGAACATGCCCGTGTGATCCAACGCAGCCATCATCTGCCAGCAAAGACGATCTACGACTGGCGACACTATCTGGCGGTTGTGCAAAGGAAGCCGGGGGCCCTTCGTAACGGCGCGCCGTTCTTGGAATTACCACCTGCCTTCAGGCAGTTGCAGGATCACATGCTGCGCAAACCCGGCGGCGACCGCGAGATGGTTGATATCCTCGCCCTCGTGCTCCATCACGACGAACAAGCCGTTCTCACTGCCGTAGAGCTGGCACTGACCGAGGGCGTGCCTACCAAGACTCATGTCCTGAACCTGTTGCACCGGCTGGTCGATGGCAAGGTGATCGGCGGGCCACCATTGGACACGCCGCAAGCACTGGCTTTGCACCGTGAACCAAAGGCCAATGTCGAACGCTATGACGG
>JBAXXO010000495.1:0-1739 GCA_037127855.1 Alphaproteobacteria bacterium | reverse complement strand
TGGCGCATTGGAGGCGGCAGCGGTGGCTGATCTGGCGGGATATGGCGGACCGGTGGCGCTGATGTCTTTCAACCCGGATTGTGTGGCGCATGTGGCCCGACTGGCCCCGCATCTGCCGCGTGGCTTGACCAGTGACCAGTTCGACCCGGCAGACTGGGCCCCGCTGTCGGCGGCGGTCTGCACCCGCCTGCGCGGCTTGCCCGATTATGAGGCCACTGGCTGCAGTTTCATTTCGCATGGCGCGGGCGATCTGGGCGCGGCGCGGGTGGCCGCGTTGCAGGCGACAGGTGCGGTGGTGTTGTGCTGGACGATCCGGTCACCGCAGGCCGAGGCGGTGGCGCGAAAGATTGCGGCGAATGTCACGTTTGAAGGCTATGCCGCTTGACCCAAGCCGGGACTGCGCCAATTTGCGATCATGGCTGATGATATCGAGATTACCCTGCACTCTGCCATCGCAGAGATTGCGGCCTCTGACTGGGATGCCTGCGCCTGCCCCGAGGCAGTCGCGGGGCGCGCCATCGACCCGTTCACCACACATCGGTTCCTGACGGCGCTGGATGTCAGCCTGTCGACTGGCAAGGGGACAGGGTGGCAGACAAGGCCACTGGTCGCGCGTGAGGCGGGTCAAGTTGTCGGCGTGGTGCCGCTTTACGTGAAATCGCATTCGCAGGGCGAATACATCTTCGACCACGGCTGGTCCGAGGCGCTGGAGCGGGCGGGCGGGCGATACTATCCGAAATTGCAGGTGGCGGTGCCCTTCACCCCGGCCACCGGACGGCGGTTTTTGTGCCCCGACGCAATGCGCCCCGTGCTGGCCGAGGCGTTGGTCGGAATTGTCGCGGCGAATGGACTGTCCTCGCTGCACATCACCTTTTGCACCGAAGCCGAGGCGCTGGCTTTGGCGGATCACGGCGACATGCTGCACCGTGTAACGCAGCAGTTTCACTGGGAAAACCGGGACTATCAAGGGTTTGATGGCTTTCTGGGCGACCTGTCCAGTCGCAAGCGCAAGATGATCCGCAAAGAGCGCGAGGTGGCACAGGGACATGGTCTGACGATCCGCGCACTGACCGGCGACCAGATTGAGCCTGCGCATTGGGATGCGATGTGGGGCTTTTATCAAGACACCGGCGCGCGCAAATGGGGGCGGCCCTATCTTACGCGGGCTTTCTTTGACGAACTGCACCGTGCGATGCGGCAGGACGTGCTGCTGGTGCTGGCGTTTCGCGGGACTCTGGCGGTGGCGGGGGCGTTGAACTTCATCGGGCGTGACACGCTTTATGGCCGTTATTGGGGCTGCAGTGAGGATTATCCCTGCCTACATTTCGAACTGTGCTATTATCAAGCGATCGATTGGGCGATCCGTCAGGGTATGCAACGTGTCGAGGCCGGCGCGCAGGGGGAACACAAGCTGGCACGCGGCTATCTGCCGGTGCCGGTCCACTCGCTTCACTGGATCGCAGACCCGTCGTTCCGCAAGGCTGTCGCGCGCTATCTGGCCAGCGAACGGGCCGCGGTGGACGAAGAGATCGAGACGCTGACGGCTTATGGCCCGTTTCGCCGGGGTCAGATCGAGGAGAGGGATTGATGGCAGACCTGTTGACCGAAGCGGCCAGGGCCACGGCTTTGCCACCTTTGGGCGAAAGCGGCTGGGGCGCGGTGCCGGGGCGCGACGCCATTCGCAAGATATGGAAGTTCAAGGGCTTTTCCGAGGCATGGGGCTTCATGACCCGCGCCGC
>JBAXXO010000494.1:0-1739 GCA_037127855.1 Alphaproteobacteria bacterium | reverse complement strand
AGTGAACCGCTATCTAGGCCCCCAGAAAAAAACCCGCAAGAGGAAAATTAGGGGAATATGACGATTTTTTGAAACGCCCGATTTTTACTGGTTTTTTTTACCCTTGGGCCCGTTTTCGTTGTGCTTTTCGGCAAATCCAGACCGGAAACGCTGCCCCGAAGGGTCAGAGTCAGGCGAATCGGTCATTGCGATGGGTGATGCGCCCACCTGAAATGGTCATCGCGATTCCCGTCTGCCCCAGATCCTGCGCCGCAATCGCTTCGATATCACCGTCGATCAGCACGATATCGGCCGCCAGCCCCGGCACCAACTGGCCCGTCAAACCCTCCATATGCGCGGCCCAGGCACCGCCGGCTGTATAGGCGTAAAGCGTGTCCATCAGGCTCAGCCGCTCATCCTCGGCCCCTACGAACGGAACGCGAGTCATCTGCGCTTGAATGCCCCGCATCACGGCCACGTCGCTGACTGGCCAATCGCTGGCAAAGGCCACCCTTGCCCCTGCATCTCGCAGCGTCCGCCACAGATAGGCGTCCCGCCACCGCGCGGCGTGGAACACCGCCGTCATCGCCTCCAGCGGAAAATCCATGGCCCCGGGCGCGTGCGGCGGTTGCAGCGACGCCGTGATCCCCAATGACCGCAATCGCGGAATATCGGGCCGGGTGATCAACTCGATATGCTCGATGCGGTGCCGCATATCGCGCAGCCCATTCGCCTGACCGGCAGCCTCATAGCCATCAATTGTTACCCGCACCGCGCCGTCCCCCACGCAATGAACGGCAATCTGCAACCCGCGCCGGTCGATCTCGGCACAGATCTCCTTGAACCGCCCCGCCTCAAACAGCGAAGTGCCCCGCGTGGTGGTGCCCGGGTAGTCCTCGGTCATATAGGCGGTTCGACTGTCAACCACCCCGTCCATGAACATCTTCACAAAGCCCGACCGCACCCAATCCGTCTGTGCCGAGGCCATCTGCGATGCCAGATCGAGATCTGCCAACGCCATCTCAGGCTTGAAGTGGAACGGCACCTTCACCCGTTGCAACAACCGCCCCTCCGCCTCCATCTCGGCCAGCAGGCCCAGCGTATAGGGGTTTCCGTCCATCGTGACCAAACTGGTGCAACCCGAGGCCGCGCAATGCCGCATGCCCCGCGCGATGTGCCCCTTGTCAACCTCGCGATCAGCGGCGCTGACCGGACCCGCGGGGTCCAGACCCCGCGCAATTCCCACATACATCCGCGACACGCCCGCCAAAGTCAGCACCGCATCAAACGCCTCAAATTCCCGCAACTCGCCACTGGCCAGCCCATCCGCCCCCATGACCACCTCATGCCCGGCCGGCATCACCGCGCCGTGCAACAGCCCGGCCTGGCGCAGACAGGCCGTGTTCGCCCAGACCGTGTGATGATCCATCGCCCGCAGCGCGATCGGCCGGTCGGCGAGCACGGCATCCAGATCGAGTCGCGTCATGGCATGGCCCAGAATGCCGTAATCGACACCCTCGGCCATCAGCACCGGCGCATCGGGGTTGGCCGCCGCAAAGGCCGCAAAGGCCGCCTTCACCGCCGCCATCCCGCGCAAGCCGGTCAGTTGCAGATGCTGCAACTCTGCCCCACCGAACAGATGCATGTGGCTCTCGAAAAAGCCCGGCAACAGCGTCCGTCCGCCCGCCTCGATCACGACCGTCGCTTCCCCCCGCAGCGCCCACATCTCTGCGTCGCTGCCAACCGCCACGATCCGCCCC
>JBAXXO010000493.1:0-1752 GCA_037127855.1 Alphaproteobacteria bacterium | reverse complement strand
ACAACTTCTTCAAAGCCGCAGGTTACAAATCCGATTAAACGCGACACGCTCTAGTCAGTATTACTGACCTTTAAGTTAGGCCCGTCTTCTCGGTAGGACGTTGATCGACATGCCAGGCTCGGCGACGACGCGGGCGACTTGCCGACGGCCTCCCTGTATCGAAATTCGCCAGATCTGATCGAAACGGGGTCTTCGGCGCGAGCGGGCTGGGTTTCGCGTCTCGTTCGTCAACGTGCGGATTTCGATGCGATGCTGCTGGATTTCGTTTCGGTGTAGCGTCGCAAGCTGCCATCCTTCGGTCCGTCTCTCGAATGGACGAGTGGAAAAACGGGTTTGGATGTCAACTTCCGGTTATGTTTGTTCCGCAACCCCAATAAAACAAATGGTTTTTGGCAGCCCAAGTCAACATCAGGCCGTAGAAAGGACCCCATTCTGTCTACAAGGCAACCGGATCTCCTTCTGATCAGGCGCGAAGCCTATACCCTCAAAGATGCATGGCGTCTGCGCTTGATGCTGGACGCCCCCAAAGGCATCGATATCGACACCGCCCGTTTCATCGCCAAGGAATCAACATATACCCTTGGCGATCTGCCGTTCTACTATGCCGATGGCGTCACCCTGTATGCGGGCGCAATGTATGTTGATGGCCAGCGCGTGGCGGTGGCGGGCCGCATGGCCGACATTGCCGAACTGGCCTACCCGGTGACAGGCATCAACGCCGGGATGAAGCGCGGCGGCTTGGTGCTGTTGAACGCCACTGAGGCGGCGCTGAACGTACAAAAGGCGCTCTGTGACCTTGGTCTGCCGCAGTCCGAATGGCTGGTGGACATGCCCGAGGACATATCGCGTTTCCCGAAATGGTTCCAGAAAATCGAAACTGAACGCCGGGCGATGTTGACCGGATTCGCGTCCACCGACACCGCAGGCAACGAGGCTTAAGATATGGGAACCGCAAGTCTGAACATCAGCGTGACCGAAAAGCGCATGTTGGACCTGGGCGAGGCGTCCAGCTATTGCGGTTTGCCCGTCCGGCACTTCAAAACCGTCTGCCCTGTCCAGCCGATAGACATGGGCGACAAGTATTCCCGCTACGACAAGCGCGACCTCGATCAATGGATCGACGCCGAAAAGGCGGGCGGCACCGGCAATCCCCCCATTCTTAATGGGTTGCATCCGTAGAACTTACGCGGCCATTTTCAGTTTCTGGGCGGGTGTGATGCCGCCGATGCCCATGTTCGGTCGGTCGTTGTTGTATGTCCATAGCCATTGCGTGGCGTGATCCTGGGCCTCCTCGATGCTTTCGATGATGTATTGGTCGAGCCATTCATGCCTGACGGTGCGATTGTAACGCTCGATGTAGGCGTTCTGCTGGGGCTGACCGGGTTGAATGTGCTGGATGGTGATCTTCCGCTTCTCGGCCCACTCCATCAGCTTGCCACTGATGTATTCGGGGCCATTGTCGACCCTTATTGTGCCGGGCTTTCCGCGCCATTCGATAATCCGGTCAAGGCTGCGGATCACACGTTCGGCCGGCAGCGAAAAGTCGACCTCGATTCCCAAGCCCTCACGGTTGAAGTCATCCAACACGTTGAGCAGCCGGAACTGGCGGCCATCCCCCAGCCGGTCGGCCATGAAGTCCATGGACCAGGTGATGTTTGGGGCCTCCGGCACCGCCAGTGCGTCAGGTTTGTCCCGTTTAAGCCGCTTGCGGGGCTTGATCCGCAAGTTCAGTTCCAGGGCGCAGTAGATGCG
>JBAXXO010000492.1:0-1756 GCA_037127855.1 Alphaproteobacteria bacterium | reverse complement strand
CTAATGATCGCGGGCTAACGCCGTTCGAGACAAGTGTCGGGCGACAGTGAGATGATGGCCAAAATGAACTGGAAGGTCGCAAGTTGGCGCCCTTCCCTTCCGCCTCAAGCAGGCACCACCACATCCAGTGCTTTTTGCAATCGAGCCATTGTGGCCGGCACATCGGCAATCTTGTCCAACCCGAACAGACCGAGGCGAAAGGTCTTGAATTCCGCCCCCTCACCGACTTGCAACGGCACGCCGGCGGCAATCTGCAACCCCTCGGCCCGGAATTTGGATCCGTTCTGCACGGCGGCATCCGCAGTATAGCTCACCACCACACCCGGTGCCTGATATCCCTCGGCCGCAACCGACATGACACCCCGCGCACCCAGCATCGCGCGCACTTGCTGGCCCAGCGCCCATTGTGCAGCCTTGGCCGCGGCAAAGCCCATTGCTTGCGTCTCTCGCATGGCATCGCGAAACGCCACGATCGCATCCGTCGGCATCGTGGCGTGATAGGCATGCCCACCGCCCTCGTAAGCCATCATGATGCTTCGCCATTTCTTCAGATCGAGCGCAAAACTGTTCGACGCCGTTTCGGCCAACCGGGCTTCAGCCGCCGCCGACATCATCACCAGACCGACCGCAGGCGACGCCGACCAGCCCTTCTGGGGCGCCGAGATCAGCACATCCACCCCCGTCGCCTGCATATCGACCCAGATGCAGCCGCTGGCGATGCAATCGAGCACCATCAGCGCCCCCACCTCATGCGCGGCATCTGACATCGCCTTGATATAGTCATCGGGCAGGATTATCCCCGCACTTGTCTCGACATGCGGCGCAAAAACCGTCTCGGGCCGCACCTCTCGGATCCGCGCCACCACCTCTTCGATGGGTGGCGGCGCATAGGGCGCTTGCACCCCATTGCCCGATGGCCGCGCCATCACCACCGCAGCTTCCGCCGCAAAGCCCCCGGCGTCAAAAATCTGGCTCCAACGGTAGGAAAACCACCCGTTGCGCACGACCAGCACCTGACCCCGCCCGAACTGCCGCGCCACCGATTCCATCGCATAGGTTCCGCCGCCCGGCACCAAAGCGACCGAGGCCGCATTGTACACCTCGCGCAACAACCCCGAGATGTCGCGCATCACGCCCTGAAACCGAGAGGACATATGGTTCAATGACCGGTCCGTGAACACGACCGAAAATTCCTGCAACCCTTCGGGGTCAATGTTTTCGTGCGGCAGCTTCATCGGCGTTCCCTCCTGATTTGTGACAAATCTAGCGCCCAATTGTCCGACAATCCACCTCCCCCCGTTCATACTGGCCCAAATACTCGGCTACCCGATCGGCCCCACACGCCGCTCTTCGGTCAACAACACATTCGCCTCGACCTGACCCAGCCCGGGCAAGGTCATGATCCGCCGCCTTAGGACGCGTTCGAAATCGGCAATGTCGCGCGCCACCACGCGCAGCCGGTAATCAAACAGCCCCAGCACATGCTGCACCACTTGCACCTCTGGGATCGCCCCCAAGGCCCGCTCGAAATCGTCCAGACTGACCCGCCCCTTGGTCGCAAGCTTGACCCCCAGAAAAACTGTTACCCCAAAGCCCAGCGCCGCACGGTCCACATCCACCCGCAAACCGGCCAGCACGCCCGCCTCCTCCAACCGCCGCACCCGCCGCCACGCGCCCGGTTGCGATATCCCTAGACGCCGCCCCAACTCCCCCGCCGAAAGCCCGCCCTCGACCGACAAAGCCCGCAAGATCCCAC
>JBAXXO010000491.1:0-1756 GCA_037127855.1 Alphaproteobacteria bacterium | reverse complement strand
CCTATCCGGTCTCCTGGATGGCGAGTATTGCTCTCAAAAGACCGGAACGAAACCGGTGCAGGTCCATAGCTTGCATGCCGCATTGTGGTTCCGGCGATGTCGTCTCGTCATGGCCATCTCCTCGCTTGCAGCATCACGCTGGTGTGGCGCGGAAAATCCAGAAATCCCACCTGTTCAGATGCCTGCGACCACCTCTGCCTGTCATAAGTGGCGTTTTCCAGAAACCCACACCGCCTGAACCGCCCGGTCATCACCGAGCATGATGGTCGGGAACAGGGCAGCCCAGATATCTGTGGCGCGCGCTGTCGCCTGAGCGATGGCAGGGGTAGAGGCGAGGTTCAGCACGATCAGATCAGCCTCCATTCCAGTTGCGATGTTTCCAATTTTATCCTCGGCCTGCAAGGCGCGCGCCGAACCTACTGTGGCCAGCCACCACAGTTGCGATGGGTGCAGGGCCTGGCCCCGCAGCTGGGCGACCTCGTAGGCAGCCGCCATGGTGCGCAGCATTGAGAAGGAGGAACCGCCACCTGTATCCGTGGCAAGGCCTACGCGCATGCGGTTGGCCAGGGTCATGTCGAACAGGCCCGAACCTATGAAAGTGTTGGAGGTCGGGCAATGCACAAGGCTGGCGCCAGCGTCGTGCAAACGGTCTTTCTCACGTTCGGTCAGGTGGATGGCATGGCCATAGACGGCACCTGCACGTAGCAGCCCCTGCGCCTCGTACGTGTCGAGGTAGTCGCGCGACTGTGGGAACAGATCGTGGACCCACGTAATCTCGTCCAATTGTTCGCTGAGATGGGTTTGCATCAGGCAGTCGGGGTACTCGGCCCACAGCGCCCCGAGGGCGGCAAGTTGTTCGGGGCTGGAGGTGGGCGAAAAGCGCGGGGTGATGACATAAGACAGGCGATCCTGGCCATGCCATTTGCGCAGCAGGGACTTGCTGTCATCATAGGCGCTTTGCGTGGTATCGCGCAACGCTTCTGGCGCGTTGCGGTCCATGCAGGTCTTGCCGGCATAGGCGCGCAGACCCCGACTTTGGGCGGCGACAAAGAAGGCGTCGACCGATCCGGGATGAATCGTGGCATAGCTGCACATCGAGGTGGTGCCATGCGCAAGGGCAAGGTCCAGGTAGCGATTGGCCACGGTGTCGGCATAAGTGCGATCTGCGAAGCGGATTTCCTCGGGGAAGGTGTAGAAGTTCAGCCAGTCGATCAGCCGCTTGCCCCATGACGCGATGATGGCGGTTTGGGGGTAGTGGACATGGGCATCGATGAACCCGGCAGAAATCAACGATGTGCCGTAATCGGTGATCCGGGCCTGGGGATACAGGGCGCGCAGGATTTCCGCCGTACCGTGATCGGAGATGCGCCCCTGATCCAGCAGCACGGCGCCTGCGGGTTCCAAATGGGCGGCGTCGGTACCCCGGTCCATCTCAAAGGGGTTGCCGGTAAAGGACAGGACTTGCCCCAAAAGCAGATCGGCCATGGCGGCTCCTTGTGGTTAATTGGCACCTTATAGCAGTTCGATGGAGCGGTAAATTTCCAGTTGGCCCTTGTTGTGGGCAAACGTTGTGCGATGGAAGCTTGCAAATCTGGGGAAGGTCATGACCGGGGTCGCGGGGGAAAAAGACGGCCTGGACCTGCGGCGTGTCCTGTTGATCCTGCGGGCCGTCGGCGCGCGAGATGCTGGTGATGAGGCGCTGCTGCTAGAGCGTGTCGCTCCAGACCGGATTCGGGATTCCCAATGGTGTCGTTTC
>JBAXXO010000490.1:0-1760 GCA_037127855.1 Alphaproteobacteria bacterium | reverse complement strand
GTCCATGTCTGCCTTGTCGAGCGTTTTGGCTGCTATGGCGGCAATATCACCGTCGTGGGCGTCGAAGGTCTGGCTTGGTACCGCCACGCAGCGACCGTCGAGGCAAACGGCATCGGCCGCGAATTCGAGGACCGCGCCAAGGCAATGGGGGCCGCCGTGCCCGAAAGCCAATCGCTGAGTTATGAACTGGACAGCGAGGGTTTCAAACTTGTCGCTGACCGGCTGGTCGAGGAGGCGGGCCTTCACGGCATGCTGCACCGCGCCTTTGTCGCCCCGGTGATGGAGGGTGACCGGATTGCCGGGATCATCGTGGAATCCAAAGCGGGCCGCGAGGCGATCCTTGCCAAGATCGTGATCGACGCCACAGGCGACGCCGACGTGGCCGTGCGCTGCGGTGCGCCCGCGCCGAAAACCCCGTCCGAACACATGCAGGCGGCCTCGGTGATGTTTCACTTGGCGGGCGTCAACAAGGCCGAGTTCTTGGCCGAGGTAAAGGCCGATCCGCAGACCTACAAGGACTGGTCTACCGGCGAATGGACGGTCGAGACGGATGGCAAAGAGGACGACATGTTCTCCCCTTTCCTGAAAAAACCCTTCGCCCGCGCCATCGAAGCAGGCCTCATCCCCAAACACCTGAACACCATCGCCGGCACCTGGGGTGCCATGCATGACACGGGCGAACTGACCTATATGAACCTGGTTCATCTGGCGGGCATCGACGGCACCGACCCTGACAGCATGACGCGGGGCGAGGTCGAGGGCCGCCGTCAGGCGATGCTGGCCGTCGACGCGCTGCGCCAGTTCATGCCGGGCTGCCGGGGTGTCCGGCTGCGCAACTTCGGGATGACCATCGGCATCCGCGACACGCGCAAGATCGACGCGGTCTACAACATGACCGAACAGGATGTACGCCATCAGGGCCGGTTTGACGACACGATCGGGATCTATCCTGAATTCATCGACGGTTACGGCATCCTCATCATTCCCACGACCGGACGCTACATGCATATCCCCTACCGGTCGATGCTGCCCAAAGGGGTCAAGGGTCTGTTGGTGGCAGGCCGCGCCATCGGTGGCGACAGGGTGGCTCATGCCGCCACGCGCAACATGGCCTGCTGTGCCGTGGCCGGTCAGGGGGCCGGCGTGGCCGCAGCGCAAGCCGTGCGTTCCAACCGCGACGTGGACGCGGTAGACTTGGCGCCAGTTCAGGCCGAGTTGATCCGTCAGGGTGTGCGCATTCAGTGACCCCTGCCCGGCCGATCGGCACTGGCCCAAAATGACACACAATCCAGGAGCAGCCACCATGCCGCAACTTTCCGATCTTTCCCTGCAGCATATCCGTCTTGATCTCGACGAGGATGGCGTGTTGGTCGCCACCCTCAACCGCCCCGAAAAGCGCAACGCTTTGAATGCGGCGGCGGTCGAGGACCTTGTGTCGCTCTTCAGCCTGGCCCCGCGTGCGGGCGTCCGCGCGGTGGTGCTGACCTCGGCGGGCGATCACTTCTGCGCCGGTCTGGACCTGATCGAACACCATCAGGCCGATCGCAGCGCGGCGGATTTCTGGGCCTTGTGCCTGCGTTGGCACGAGGCGTTCAACAAGATGGAATATGGGGGCGTGCCGGTGATTGCCGCGCTGAAAGGGGCCGTGGTGGGGGGCGGGCTGGAACTGGCCAGCGCCGCCCATATCCGCGTGGCCGATGCCAGCACCTATTTTGCCCTGCCCGAGGGGCAGCGTGGCCTGTTCACCGGGGGGGTGCCAC
>JBAXXO010000489.1:0-1769 GCA_037127855.1 Alphaproteobacteria bacterium | reverse complement strand
GCGCATGGACGCAGAACCGGGCGCCAAAGCGTTGGGCGGGGGCTCGATGCCCCCACCCAACGCCCCCCCCGTTTTGCAAGATTGCCTCTTGACCCGGCCTGCGCGAACGTCAAAACCGCCACCATGGCCGCACCCATTCTTTCCATCGACCTTGACGCCATCGCCACCAACTGGCGTGCGCTGGATCGTGCCTCGGCCTCGGGCGTGCAGACCGCTGGCGTCGTCAAGGCCGATGCCTACGGGTTGGGACTGGGGCCTGTGGTCCAATGCCTGGCCCGAGCAGGTGCCCGCCGCTTTTTCGTGGCCACCGCCGAAGAAGGAGTTGAACTGCGTACCGTGCTTGGCCCCGGCCCTCAGATCAACATCCTGTCCGGCCACATGCCGGGCGACACTGCCCTGATCCGCGATGCCGACCTGACGCCGATGCTGAACTCGCTCGATCAGGTGACACGGCATCTGGAGGCGTTGCACGGCCTGCCCTTTGGCGTGCAACTGGACACCGGCATGAACCGGCTGGGCATGGAGGAACAGGAATGGGAGGCGGTTGCGCCCTTTGTTCTGGATGCCGGGCCCGAATTGCTGATGTCGCATCTGGCCTGCGCAGATGACCCCGACCACGGGCTGAACGCGCTGCAACTGGCCAATTTCCATGCCATGACCGACGGTACCAGCGTGCCACGGTCGCTGTCCGCCACCGGGGGCATCCTGCTGGGCCCGGCCTATCATTTCGACCTGACCCGCCCCGGCATAGGCCTTTATGGCGGCCGCCCCTATGAGGGGGCAGCCCGCGCCGTCACTGTGCAACTGCCCGTGATCCAGACCCGGTTGGTGGGATCTGGCGAGCCGGTCGGGTATTCCTGCACCTGGATCGCCGAGCGCCCCTCGCTGATCGCCACCGTGCAGGGCGGCTATGCCGACGGCTTCTTGCGCACCCTGTCCAACGCCGCCCTGTTATGGGCGGGCGAGGACCCCTGCCCCATCGTGGGCCGGTTGTCGATGGACATGATCACCGTCGACGTCACCCATCTAGCCGCAGTGCCAGACGTGTTGACCCTGATCGGGCCGCAGCAATCCTTTGACCAGTTGGCCGACACCGCAGGCACGATCGGCTATGAAATCCTGACCGGCCTTGGTCCCCGACTCAAGCGCCGATATTTGGAGAGCCGCCATTTGGAGAGCCGCCGGTGATCGCCCGCTTTCTGACCGCCATTGGCCGGCCTGTTCTGGCGCTGCTGGCCGCCATCGGCCGCGTGACGCTGTTTGCGCTGCAGACCCTGCGCCACATGGTCACCGCGCCTTTCTATCTGCGTGAATTCGGGCAATCCCTGGTGCAGATCGGTTGGTTCTCGTTGCCCGTCGTCGGCATGACCGCCCTGTTCACCGGCGGGGCGCTGGCCTTGCAAATCTATTCCGGCGGCTCGCGCTTCAACGCCGAGGCCGTGGTGCCGCAAATCGTGGCCATCGGCATGGCACGCGAATTGGGCCCGGTTCTGGGCGGGCTGATGGTGGCCGCACGCGTTGCCTCCTCCATCGCCGCCGAGATCGGCACGATGAAGGTGACTGAACAGGTTGACGCGCTGATCACCCTGTCAACCAACCCGATGAAATACCTGACCGTGCCGCGTGTTCTGGCCGCCACTTTGGCCGTGCCGGTTCTGGTGGCGGTCGGTGACAGCATCGGGATTGCCGGGGGGTGGCTGGTCGGCATCACGCGGCTGGACTTCAACTCGGCAACATATCTGCGGAACACGACCGATTTTCTGGAATTC
>JBAXXO010000488.1:0-1770 GCA_037127855.1 Alphaproteobacteria bacterium | reverse complement strand
TGTCAAAGGCTGCTTCATCCGACCGGCACAGAGACAGCGCCCAGTCGCGCATTCCGCCATGAATGTAGCCTTGCCGAAAGGCCGCATTGACCTTTTCTTGCGCGCGACCGTCCGCCACGCTGGCCAGCTCGGCGCGGCGGTCTGCCATCATGGCCTGCACCGCCTCGACCGGCATGTACCTGGCCGGGTCGGGCGGTGCCTTGGCCTTTGCCGCCATGGCCTTGAAAGCCGTCATGACCTGTTCCACCGTGGCACCGGCGGGCAGGCCGAAAAAGCCTGCGATCACATCCATCAGGCCAGTCAACCTGGTTGCATCATCGGGGGCGGTTGCAACGGGTGCGGGGGTCATGTGGGGGTCCTGACTGTTCAAGGCGGTCAAAGCAAAGTTGGGCGAATGGACCAGGCTTGCGCCTTTCAGCCCCATGATTTCGTGCGTGTCGCGGTGGTGCAGAATGACCGGCGACAGATAGCGGTATTCCTTGGCGGCAATCATCTGAGCCGCCCGCGCCGTCCATTCGACGCGGCCCCAGATGCCATCCGCCCGCGCCTCAAGCGCCTTGATCCAGCCCGCCGCAGGCACCGGGCCATTCAGCCGCGCCTGAGGCGTGTCGTTCTGGTGTTCGAAGTCCACCACCAGGTCAAGGCCGCGCGCCGCAAAATCGCCCACCACGCCCGCCGGGTCTGATAGCGCGTAAGACCGGCCATCGCGGCCCGCAATCGCGCCGTCCGGCACCAGGTGGACCCATTGCGGCACGCTGGCATCGGCCGGGGCAGGCACATTGGCCGCAAGGATTGCAAGGACAAGGCCGGACATGGCGTCAGATCAGATAGGGCGTGACGATCAGGTCAGCGCTTTGATACCAGGAGTTCGATGCGCCCGAAGCCGCAGTCGGTGCCTGGACCAGATCATGCGCCGCCTGTTCCAGCGCGTGCGGCACCACCGGTGTATGGCATCCTGGGGCCCTCGGCGGTCCAACCCGCGGCGTCTACATTCAAACTGCCTGAATAAGTGTCCTTTGCCGAGGCAGCAATGGCCGAACCGCTGGCGGTCGGTTTTCACGCGGCCAACAAGGCCCAGATCAAACCCTGCGATGTGGCCATGGTGTGGGGCGCAGGACCGAGTCTCGGTGCGGCCGCCCGTCTTGTTCAGACGATCCTATGCATTTCGGACCTGCTGCTTATGGCAATGGCCCAGAACCGTAAACTGCGCACCGTGTTCCCCCGAACGCGCAGCCGTCGGGGGTAACCTTGGGTAAAGCGTGCCTTCACCCGCCCAGGGTCTGGCCATCAGTCACCGACCGGGGGCCGGCCATAGGCATCCTGCGTATCCTTTCCTTTGCGACGGGCTGGTTGACCGCCGTATGAAAACATGATGAACTGATCGCGTTCTCCTACTCGCATCGCCATGACCCAGGTCGACCCCCGCAAACGCCCGCGCCAGCAGCGTTCCATCGCGACGGTGCAGGCCATCGTCGAAGCTGGTGCTCGCATTCTGGAACGGGGCGGGCTGGAATCGTTCAACACGAATGCCGTGGCCGCACTGGCCGGTGTCGGCGTGGGGTCGCTTTACCAGTACTTCCCCAGCAAGCAGGCGCTTCTGGCCGAGCTTGTACGAAGCTGGCGGACGCTTGTGGTTGCGCGGATCGAAGGCATCGCACAAAACCCACCGCCCGGTCTGGAGACATTCGTGAAGGCCCTTGTCGAGGCGGCCGTGGCCCATCAACTGGCGCGCCCTGTGCTGGCACGAACGCTTGATTACGCGGAAACCAC
>JBAXXO010000487.1:0-1772 GCA_037127855.1 Alphaproteobacteria bacterium | reverse complement strand
TGGCATGACCATCGACCCCAAGGGGCTCATCTGGTTCAACGTCAATGTGGGCAAAGGCAGCCTCGGGCGCATGGATCCCAAGACCGAAAAGGTCGATGTGTTCACACCGCCGGAAGGCATGATGCCCACCGGGGGCGCCACGACCGTGGATTATGACGGCAAGGGCAAGATCTGGGTGTCGGCCCCCGAGGGCGCGCTGATGTTTGATCCCGCCACGGAAAAGTTCACCGAGTTCAAATCGCCCACCTTCAAGACGCCCAACGGCAATGGTGTGACCTACGGCATCGCCGCCGACCGGGATGGCAAGGGGTGGTGGGCACAGATGGCGCTCGACATCATCGGCATCGGCGATCCCGCGACCGGCAAGTCGTCGGACCTGAAGCTGCTGCCCATCAAGTCGGAACTTGACCTGCTCTCGCCGGTAGATCGCGCCTTCTATGACAAGGCGGTGGCCCCCGACTTCAACGCGCCGACGCCCTGGCAGCATGGACCGCGCCGCATGGGCACCGACAAGAACGCCGACATTCTCTATATCGCGGCGTCCTGGGGCGGGCATTTAGTCAAGGTCAACACCAAGACCAACGAAACGACGACGATCCCCTTGCCGAACCCGAAGGCGAACCTGCCCTACCATGTCCATGTCGACAGCAAGGGCGCGGCCTGGACCAATATGTGGATGACGGATCAGGTCGCCCGCTACAATCCGACCGACAACAAATGGACCCTGTTCGACCTGCCCACACGCGGCGGCGAGGTGCGTTACGTGTCGGTCATGGAGACGGAAAAGGGTGCGCAGGTGGCGCTCCCCTATTTCCGCGCCAACAAGGTCGCGGTGATGACCTTCCGCAGCGAGGCTGACTTGCAGGCTGCGCGGACGGCTGCCCAGTAATCCAGTCTGGGCCTTTGGATCTTCGTTGAGCGCCACCTTTTGAAAGGGGTGGCGCTTGATGATGCGGCAAGAAAAGCATGGGGGATAAAAGATGATGGTTCGTGTAGCGAGTTTGCTCTTCACTGTAGCCTTGTCATCCATAGCCCAGGCGCAACAAAAGGCTCCGCCGGACCTCACGCCCGTGCAGGCTGAGGGGCGAGCCATTTTCAGCAAATCCTGCACGATTTGCCACCTTCCGCCCCAACTGGGGGCCGGAACATTCGGACCGCAACTGAGCAAGGCCTCGCTTGATGGGGATGTATCAGTCCTGCGCGAGGTCATTTCCAACGGCATGCCGCATATGCCCGGGTTCAAGCACATGTACCAACCCGCCCAGATCGATTCCGTCATCGCTTATCTCAAGACAGTCCCCGCACCGGCGCCTGCAGCGCCGGGCGCCGCCCGCTAGCCCAGACGACAGGAGATCGCCATGAAAAAAACGCATCTGCTTCTGGCCGCCAGCCTCATCGCGCTGTCACCCGCCCTGCCCGCCAACGCCGCTGACGTTGTGTTGTCCGGCGCGGTCAAATCTGCGTCCGGCGAGAAACTCGGCGGCGTCGCCATCGCTGCCAAGCAGGAGGGGACGACCATCACGACGACGGTTTATACCGACGCTGAGGGCGCCTATTATTTCCCGCACCTGCCTGGTGGAAAATACAAGCTCTGGGCGAATGCGCTCGGATTTGAGCACGCCAGGGGCGATCTCGATCTCACGGCTCCCAAAAAGTTCGACGTCACCCTGAAGCCGATCACTGACTATGAAACGCGCTGGCGTCAATTGCCCGGTGACGAAATGCTCGCCGCCCTGCCGGACGCCACGCCCCACGATGCGAACATGAAGGGC
>JBAXXO010000486.1:0-1786 GCA_037127855.1 Alphaproteobacteria bacterium | reverse complement strand
GTTTAGGCCCTTCGGCCGCGATGCGGCGCAGGGCGGCGATGCCGACGGTGTCGTCGGGCACTTGCAGATCGACATATTTGCCCATCCGCAGTTCATAGGGGTTGGTGGTGGCGTCGGTATCGCCGCCATAGGAGATCAGACCGGATTCCACCCTTTCGCACCAGTTCGGCGCACCGGGGCCAATGGCCCAGGGCTGGCCCGCCTCGCGGAAGATGGCCCACAGCGCGCTGCCTTGGCTGGCGTCGCGCAGATAGATTTCAAAGCCGCCCTGTTTGGACCAGCCCGAGCGTTGCACCAACACGGGAATGCCCTGAATCTCGGCCTCGCGGAACCAGAAGTATTTGATCTTCCGCACCCAATCGCCGCAGACATGGGCCACCACATCCTCGGCCTTGGGGCCTTGGATCGCCATGGGCGAGACATCGGGTTCGCTGACCTCGACCCGCAAGCCCCGTTCGGCGGCGATGGCCCCGGCCCAGAACCAGATATTGCTGTCGGCGATGGACAGCCAGTACAGGTCATCGGCCAGTTTCAGGCAGATCGGGTCGTTGATCAGCACGCCTTTGTGGTTGCAGAGCGGCACATATTTGCCCTGACCGGGCTGTTGGCGTGACAGATCGCGCGGCGACAGGATTTGCGCCAGCCGCCCCGCATCGGGGCCCTTTAACTGCACTTGGCGCTCCACCGCCACATCCCATTGGCTGACACCGTTGATCAGCCGCCAATACTCGGCCTCGGGGTCGCCAAAGGCGGTCGGCATCAGCATGTGGTTATAGGTGGTGAAGCTGGTGACGCCGTCTGCGACCGTCGCCGCATAGAATGGCGACGGTCGCAGACGGGCCGAGGGGGTAATTCCGAACAAACAAGGCTCCTCGGTCAGGGTCAAAAGGGCCGGATGGCGCGGGCAGCGGCGATCAGGGCCGCCGTCGCCTCGTCGGGGATCGAATAGTTGTAATTGTCGCGGCTGAGCACGACCAATGACATGCCATTGGGCAGCGCCATCACCGAATTGCCGCCCGCGCCTTCCATCGAGGGCACGATCTTGCCGCCCGCATCCTTGCGCCAGAAGGTCAGGCCATAGTCAGGGCTGGAGGACAGGCTGGCGACCAGATCGGCAGACAGGATTTGCGTGCCGTCGGGAGCCTTGCCGCCCGCCGCGATCAGCGCGCCGGCCCGTGCCAGAATGCTGACCGTGGGCAGGGCCCCCCAGCCCGCAAAGGGCAGGCCCGGGGCGCCATCCGGGGTATAGCCGGTGCCGCTGGCGAAATGGGTGGCACCGATGGCGTCATAAACCTCGGTCTGCAGCATCTTCAGGATCGTGGCATCCGGGCCTTCCTTGGACTGCAAAAAGCGCTGCATGGCCATGGTGGCGATCCACATGTCCTGATCCATATAGACCATTTTTTGCCCCGGCCCCGCGACATTGGGGTTGGGTTCTTGATTGAAATAGAAGCGGATCTGGTCGGCCAAGGCATAGGAATAGGACCATTGATAGGTGTTGGTGCTTTTCGCGTCCCAATTGGCGTCATAGCCATCCGGCCCCATGCCGGTGGCCATGTTCAGCGCGTTGCGGATCGTGACCTTGTCCATCCGCGCCTTGGCGGCGGCAGAGGGATAGGTGAACTCCGCGCCTTCCTTGATATAGGCGACGATGGGTGTATCCAGAAACTCCGGCCCGTATTTCTGGGCCAAGCGCAATGCGGCCATGCCGGGGATCAGCGATTTGGTGGCTGACCAGACGCCCACGCGCATCGCTTGCGGGTAAGGATGGGTGCCAAAGGGGGTC
>JBAXXO010000485.1:0-1798 GCA_037127855.1 Alphaproteobacteria bacterium | reverse complement strand
ATGCCGATGCGCTCCGTTTGGCCTGCCAGCTCATCGAATGGGCAGTCGTCGCCGCCCCTGACAGTTCCGCCGCAATCGCCGCTGCGATCGAGATCTACGCCCTGCGCCGCGATTCTGAGCGGTCTCTCATGGCCAAAGGCATCTATGGTGAGGCCGCCGAACGCAAGTAGATGCCGACACCGGGGGGTGTCAGCCGTTCGTCGGTTCTGTCTTCATTCGCTACGTCCACAAGGAGTCCAGGTGCGTCGTTCACTCGCTGTCATAACTGCGCTGTTCACAGTGCTCACCCTCAGCGCCGGACTGGTGTCCGGGTGCGGGAGTTCATCGTCGAAGAGTTCCACGGCATCGGCTGCGGTCGACTATTCGAAGCCGGGTCCGTACCCCGTAGGTACGACCTCGTTCATGATGGGCGATCGCATCGTTTACATGTTCTACCCGGCCGACGCAGACCGGCTCGGTGAGGGCACGCCCGTCACCTCCTACAGCTCAGCCGATGCCTTCCCGCCGGCATTGCGTGCCGCGATCCCGGCGGCACTGATCCAGGAAGTACCCCTCAACGCCACCAAGGATGCGCCCGTCGCCGCCGATGGTCCGTTCCCGGTATTGATTCACAGTCACGGTTTCGGCGGGTATCCCGAGTTCACCTCGCAGCATCTCGCGCATCTCGCATCCTGGGGTTTCGTGACAGCCGCCCCTGATCACCTCGAGCGAGACCTCGCCGCCAACTCGCTCGGCAAGGTTGTTCGTGGTGAGACCGATGTGCAGGATCTGCGCAACACGCTGGCGCAACTCAAGGCCGACAACGAGTCAGGCCCGTTCGCTGGTTCGATGAACTTCGACGAACTTGCTGCCGAGGGTCATTCCGCTGGCGGTTCCGCAGCTGGCAAGTTCGCGTTCGACCCCGAGGTGAAGACCTTCATCGGTCAGGCCCCGGGCGCGCCGCTCAAGATGAACTACGACAGCACCACCACTGCCGATCAGATCACCGCGGCGTACGCGGCGCAGACTCCGCCGGACAAGCCCTCGATGCTGCTTGCGGGAGAGGTTGACCAGATGATCCCGTTGGCCAGGGTCTCCGAGGAATACGACTGGCTTGCCTCACCGAAGCGTTTCCTGGTCCTGAAGGGCGCCGGTCATAACGCGTTCACTGACATCTGCAAGCCGATCCGTGAGGGCGGCGGTCTCATGCAGTACTCCGGCAAGCTGCCCGCCCCCGACAACCTGCTGCGCCTCGGCGAAGACGGCTGCATGCCTGAAAATCTCGATACGGACACTGGCTACGCGCTCATCAACCACATGACCGTTGCCCAGCTGCGCCATGTGTTCGGCATCGACACCTCTGACGCGTCGCTGGCGCCGAGCTATGTGGAGTCGCTGTTCCCCGAGGCCATCGCCCGCTACGACGTGCAGAACTGATCGCTCGGCAGGGTCGGGATTCCGGCCCTGCTCGGCGTGGGTTCCTCAGACCTCAGTGGGGCCAGCGGTAGGCATCCGGTCGACGATTGGCCAGGCTGGGAAGACGCTTGCGCACCTGCTCATTCGTAGTGAAGTCGATGTCTGCCGCGATGACGACGTCACCCTCGCCCGGGGCTTCGGCCAGCACTATTCCCCACGCATCGACAATGAGCGCGTGGCCATGGCGCAGCACGCCGTCGGGGCTGGTGCCCCATTGCGCGGCGGCGATGACGGCCACCTGATTTTCGAGAGCACGGGCGCGCACCAGCAGTTCCCAGTGGTCGGCTCCGGTGGCGGCAGTGAATGCCGATGGTGCGGCAATGAGTTGCGCGCCCCGCAATGC
>JBAXXO010000484.1:0-1806 GCA_037127855.1 Alphaproteobacteria bacterium | reverse complement strand
CGTCTCGCCGCCGGCCTGATCACATTCATCCGGCAAAATGACGGCAGGCTAGGGCGAGGACGCCGGGACCGCGAATTTGCCAAGCTGACTGATGATGAAGTCGAACTCGCCGAGAGCATCGTCAACGACGCTTTTCAAAATGGCATCGCCTGAAATCGACGTGCGGCCGAAACGCAAAAACGGCCGCATTTCAGTAACCGTCCGGCCTGACCGCTCTGCGTTCCAGCGCCAAGGAATCAGGTCATCGACCTTGGTGATCTTGTAATCCGGGATGCGGGCCAGGATATCGGCGAGCCAGGAGTGGGGATCGACGGCGTTGATCTTGGCCGTTTCGATCCGGGTGTAGGCGATGGCAGCGGCCTTGCCGCCTGCTTCGGAGCCGACGAAGAGGTAGTTCTTCCGCCCGAGGGCGATGGCGGGCATGCCGCGTTCGACGGCGTTGTTGTCGAGTTCGAGGATGCCGAGGTCGAGGTAGGGACGCAGGCGATCCATCCGGTTCAGCGTGTAGCGGATGGCTGCTGCGAGCGGGGATTGGCCAGAGATCGTGGTGAGTTGCATGGCCAGCCATCGCTCCAGGTCGTCGAAGACCGGGGCGGCATGGGCACGTCGCAGTTCGGTGCGGCGGTCTGGTGATGACCTTCTGGCCTCCTTCTCGACGGCGTAGAGCTGCGCGATCCGGCCGATGGCTTCTTCAGCGAGGGGGGAGCCCTGCGACCGGTGGATGTCGACGAACTTGCGACGGACATGGGCCAACCGCATCCACCACCCCCCCTCCGACAGTGAAGCATTTTCTCGATCGGGCGTCCAGCCTAGGGTTTTTCAGCGGCGTGCTAGGGGTGATGAGCCTAACTCACAACGCTTTTTCAGCTCTTTGCATCTTGCGCACGTCTGTCAACCCCGGTAATTGCGAACGCTAGCTCTACTGCGGAGAGGTGGCAGAGTGGTCGAATGCGGCGGTCTCGAAAACCGTTGTCGGTTTGCGCCGACCCAGGGTTCGAATCCCTGTCTCTCCGCCAAAATTACCTCTCGCGACTGGCATCCAACTGCCCCAACTAGGGGATCGGTCGGTTAACGATCCATGAAGATTTCCTTCGTACAGTGACGTGGTCAAAGCTCAGGATCAACATGACCTCCTTCGCCAACTTTGCACAATTCATTCGAAAACGGGGCAAGGCAATCGTCACGCTGAGCCTGCAGGTAAAGGATGCCATTCGAGAAGTGCCTATGGCCAGCGTCGAAGTCGCGGATGTGTCTGCCTTCGATGAACGCTTGCGCGACCAAGCGCGCGAGAACTGGGCCCATCTCTCCGAAATCTTTCAAAAGGCCGGTGTAGCCATTGACCCTGGGGCCGAAGACGTTGAGGAAGAAATTGGTAAATACCGGTCGGAGTTTGAACTTCGCACAGCCGCTCATATGACCTTCTTTGTCCAGTCAGGTTCGCTCCTCGATATCGAGACCACAGCCGATTGGCTTGCCCGCCATTTTGCGACGGAAATCAATGAGATCCGCCAGAGACGTCTCGGTGTAACCCACTACATTTGGCGCACGCGGGACGACGCCAAGGTGCGCCCCTCGCATGGCGAACGGGACGACAAACTGTTTGCGTGGGACAACCAGTTTAGTGACGGGCATCCCGGTCATGGCAACAATTGCCGGTGCTTTGCCGATCCTGCCATTCTGAACGGCGTCACTCTCTTGACGGATGTCCCCGTTTCCGCTGGTCTTGCCAACCGGATTGCCGATGCGCAAGGTGACGCTCTTCAATCCACGGCTTGCGCCGCTCGGCCATGTCGGGACGCAACTGTT
>JBAXXO010000483.1:0-1819 GCA_037127855.1 Alphaproteobacteria bacterium | reverse complement strand
GCTGTGGTGTGGGCGAGGCGATGCCGCGCCGGGTGGTGCGGTTGATGATGGCCTTGAAACTGCTGTCGCTGGGGCGCGGCGCGTCGGGCGTGCGGTGGGACGTGGTGGCGTTGATTGAAGGCATGCTGGCGGCGGGGGTCACGCCGGTTGTTCCCGCACAGGGGTCGGTCGGGGCCTCGGGCGATCTGGCACCCTTGGCGCATATGGCAGCGGTGTTGATCGGCGAAGGGTTTGCCGAAGTTGGCGGGGTGGTGATGCCGGGGATGAGGGCCTTGCTGGCGGCGGGGTTGGAGCCGATCGTGCTGGGGCCGAAAGAGGGATTGGCGCTGATCAATGGCACGCAATTTTCGACCGCCTATGCGCTGGCGGGTCTGTTTGACGGCTGGAACGCGGCGGTGACGGCTTTGGTGACCGCGGCCTTGTCGACGGATGCGATCATGGGGTCGACGGCGCCACTGCATGCCGAAATTCATGCGCTGCGCGGTCATGCCGGGCAGATCGAGGCGGCGGCGGTGATGCGGGCGCTGCTGGAGGGGTCAGTGATCCGCGAAAGCCACCGCGAGGGCGATGCAAGGGTGCAAGACCCCTATTGCATCCGCTGTCAGCCGCAGGTGACGGGGGCGGCGATGGATGTGCTGCGGATGGCTGCGCGGACATTGGAGGTCGAGGCCAATGCGGCGACAGACAATCCGCTGGTGTTGACCCAAGCCGGTTTGATCGTGTCGGGTGGCAATTTTCATGCCGAACCTGTCGGATTTGCCGCCGACATGATGGCCATGGCCCTGTCCGAGATTGGGGCGATTGCACAGCGCCGGGTGGCGTTGATGGTCGATCCGGTGTTGTCGTTCGATCTGCCCGCCTTCCTGACGCCGCGCCCAGGATTGAATTCGGGTCTGATGATTGCCGAGGTGACAACAGCGGCCTTGATGAGTGAAAACAAGCATCTGGCCCATCCGACCGTCATCGATTCCACGCCCACCAGCGCCAATCAGGAGGATCACGTCTCGATGGCGGCGCATGGCGCGCGGCGCTTGGGGCGGATGGTCGAAAACCTGAATGTAATCCTTGGGGTCGAGGCGATTTGTGCAGCCCAAGGGGTCGAGTTTCGCGCCCCGCTGGTCAGTTCGGTGCCCTTGCAGGCGGTTGTGGCGCGGTTGCGGCAGGATGTCGCAACCTTGGGCGAGGACCGCTATCTGGCCCCTGATCTGGAGGCTGCGGCCGGTCTTGTCGGCCAAGGCGTTCTGGCGCGCGCTGCGGGCGTCGATCTACCAACCCTGTGAGGCAAAGATGAACACCCGTCACAACATGCGCGACATCTATCCGGCGACCGGCAGCGAGATCACGGCGAAAAGCTGGATGACCGAGGCGCCGATGCGGATGCTGATGAACAACCTGCATCCCGATGTCGCGGAAAACCCGCATGAATTGGTGGTTTATGGCGGGATCGGGCGTGCGGCGCGGACATGGCAGGATTTTGACCTGATCGTCGCGACACTGAAAACGCTGAATGATGACGAGACGCTGCTGGTGCAATCGGGCAAGCCGGTGGGGGTGTTTCGCACCCACAAGGATGCGCCACGGGTCTTGATCGCCAACAGCAATCTGGTGCCGCATTGGGCGACATGGGATCATTTCAACGAATTGGACAAGAAGGGTCTGGCCATGTACGGCCAGATGACCGCAGGGTCGTGGATTTACATTGGAACACAAGGCATTGTGCAGGGAACCTACGAAACCTTTGCCGAGGCCGGCCGGCAGCACTACGGTGGCAACCTGAAGGGTCGCTGGATATTGACCGGCGGATTGGGCGGGATGGGCG
>JBAXXO010000482.1:0-1819 GCA_037127855.1 Alphaproteobacteria bacterium | reverse complement strand
CACGGCATGGCATAACCGGACGTCGCGCTAGGCCACGGGTATCTGAACCCCGGCTTGCTGCAGCGCCTGATACACCGCTAATAACACCCCTGACCGCAGTGATGATCCATTGGCCTCGTCCCCGACATAACAGCCCAGTTCCAGATTCAGCCCGGTTTCCGCCATCGCGGTGAACAAGACCTTTGGTGACGGCGTTGCCAAGACGCCCTCGCACCGCAGCATGGTCTCGGACAGCAGCGCCATCACCTGCGGCGCATCGCTGCCATAGGCGACCGATACCGGCATGATCAGCCGCCCCATCCGGTTGGACTGCGAGAAACTCGTCACCGCCCCCGAGATCAGGTTGAAATTGGGGATGATCACCTCGTGCGGGTCAAAGGTCTGCACCCGTGTCGCCCTGACCGAGATCTTGCGGACGATGCCCTGATGCCCGCCGACCTCGATCCAGTCGCCTTCCTGAACCCGGCGCTCGATCAACAAGATGAGGCCCGACACAAAGTTCGACACGCCGTTCTGCAGACCCAGACCGATGCCGACCGACAGGGCGCTGATCACGCTGGCCAGATTTGACAGGTTCACTCCTGCCGCTGCGACCGCTGAAAGGCCTGCCAGAACCGGCCCAAGATAGCCCACGCCGGTGACCAGTGCCGACCGCGCCCCCATGTCAAGCTGAGTGCGTGGCAGAACCGTCGCCCGAAACAGCTTTTGCGGCCAGCGCGTCACAAACAGGCCAATCGCAAAGACGGCGATCAGGATAAAGGCCGCGTCCAGCGACAACCTGACATCGCCCAGTTGCACGCCATCCGCCAACAACCGCCAATAATCGCCGATATCACTGTACCGCGCGCCCCAGTTCAGCGCCAGCACTGGCAGAAATGCCAATCCCAGCACCGTGGTGACCGCGACCTGCAATAGCGTGGGATCGTCCGTCATGGGCTGCGCCTTGCGGCCCAGCAGCGATTGCAGCACATCCATGATGTCGACAAACAGAAACAGGGCCAGCCCCAGATCGAACAGTGCCTGGATCGTCGGGTTCAAGATGGCGCGCGACAGATTCATGACCCCCGTCAGCGCCGCCGCGATGATCGCAAGCGCCGCGATCTGCAACAATCGGCCTAGCACGGCCACAAAACCGGGATCCAGGCCGGCATCGCCGGACGCCAGTCCACGCCTGTCCTCGCTTGTCGTCAGGGCGGCCTTCCGAAACAGATGCGCCAATTGCCACAGCAGCGCGGCCCCCACAGCAACAACCGTTCTGTCAGCAGGCTTCGGATACGCACGTCCAGCGCCGCGATCAGCACATTCGACTGTTCCAACGCCGCCTGCGCCGCGCGCAGCGGTGTTTCTGCCACCGCGACGGCGTCCTCCAGATCCTCTCGCGATTTGGCGATCTGTGGCAGTTCGCGGGCACCTTCGCGCGTGGCCATGCTCAGCGCCCCCAACTCTGCCCGCAGGCTTTGCCCCTCGACGCTGCCGGCGTTGATGATTGCGTTCAACGGATCCCGCCCGACCGCAAGCGTGTGGCGCTTCGCTTGCAATTCGCCCGTCGTGGCTGTGTCCGAGGTGACCAGCGCCTGCGCCTGCGCAAACAAGGCCGGGTTGTTTGTCGCAGCAGCGACCGGCACCTGCAAGGGTCCGGCCATCATGACCAGCGCGCACAATACCGCGCATTTCACCGCAAGACCGGCAATCCTGCACCCGGTCGGCTGCATGAACCTCATCTAGACATCTGCCCACTGCTCGTGCGTCCCGCACGGCTGAACAGACTATCCACCTCGAAATCCAGCACAATCGTTCAAATCCCCACCCGCCTCACCCC
>JBAXXO010000481.1:0-1828 GCA_037127855.1 Alphaproteobacteria bacterium | reverse complement strand
GCATCGCGGTCTCGCCCTGCGGCGCGTAATGCAACGACGGCCGCGAGATCGAGAGAAGGCGGCACAGCGCCTCGACTGACAGCTTGGGATGGGTCCGTTCGATCATGTCGCGCCTCACTTGCCGATCCAGGGCTTGAGCTTTCGAGACAAAAATCGTTGACGACGACCATCTCCCCGCGCTTTGCATGCAGGTCGCGGACCGTGTCCTCGGCCATCTCGGCAGTGGCCGCAGGCTTGCCTCCCCGCGCAAAGATGCCAGCGGCACCCTCAAGCAAGGCCTTCTTCCACGGATGGATCACCGTCGGATGAACCTCGTGAGCGCTCGCCAGCTCCGACACCGTGCGCTCGCCCTTCAGCGCCGCCAATGCCAATCGCGCCTTGAAAGCAGCGTCATGGTTCCTGCGTTTCGACATCTCTGTTCTGCCCGCTCTTGGAGACCAGCAAACGTCAGATCGCAGCTTGCGTCCCTGTCCGATTTTCGGGGGGGTAGCGCACTTGCCTTTTGTCAAAAATTCTTTACACCTCATTCCCGGTTGACGACGGCACCTTCCCAAGGTCACTGTGCCGCAGAACCGGGAGGACGCCATGGTGAAACGGGCATTGATCACTTGGGGTGGCTGGATTGGGCATGAGCCGGACAAGGTTGCAGCCCTGTTTGCAGCCGAGCTGCGCACGGCAGGATTTGAGGTTCAGGTCACGGACTCGCTCGCCTGTTTTGATGAAGCGGGCGCCTTGGCAGAACTGTCGCTTATCGTGCCAGTCTGGACCATGAGTATGATTGAAAAGCAGCAGAGCCAGAATGTGGCTGATGCGGTGGCGGCGGGTGTCGGACTGGCAGGGTGCCACGGCGGCATGTGCGACGCCTTTCGCAATGATGTGCTGTGGCAGTTCATGACGGGCGCACAATGGGTGGCGCATCCCGGCAATGACGGGGTTTCCTATCAGGTTCGAATGGTTGGCGACGACTCGCTAACGGCGGGGATAAGTGATTTCGAAGTCAAGACCGAGCAGTACTACCTGCATGTCGACCCAGCTGCAAAGGTCCACGCGGTGTGTGATTTTCCTGTGGTGGATGGGCCCCATGCGGCCAACGGCCCGATCTCGATGCCCGTTGGCTTTACCAAGATGTGGGGCAAGGGGCGGGTTTACTACAACGCCTTGGGTCACCAGGCCAATGTCATCGACCATGGTCCCGCGCTGGAGATGATCCGGCGGGGGTTGCTGTGGGCAGCACGTTAACCACGCGCCACGTGCGTATTGTGCAGCCTGCTGCCGATGACCGACATGATCTGCACAGAGGCCGCCACCAGCGTCTTCAACGCCCGCTCCCTCTTGATGCCGGCCAAGTGCTCTAGCTGTAGCGTCTCAACAGGTTGTTCACGGGCTGAAACTGAGGGACGTGTTGGTTGCGACGCAGCACGATCCTCAGGAGACATCGCGTGAGCATTGACAAGAATGCCAAGACCACGCCCAAAATGCGAGCCCTGATTGTGGAGCGCAAGCAGGCAGGCGAGACGCCAGGTCAGATTGCCGGCGCGCCTGGGGTTTCATCGGTGACAGGTCGCACATGGATTGCCCGCCATGCTGCCGAGGGGAGCTATGCCCGAAAGTTGGTGACGACGTGATCAGGCGGCTTTGATTTCGTGCTTGATACCGTCACGGAATTCAACCCCCTGGATGATTTCGGGCAGGCGGTTTTGCCCGTCGAGTTTGCGCCCTTTCTTCTTGGCGGACAGCATCAGTTGGTGGGTCATGGCCAATGCCGTCTGGCGGCTAGAGCGGGATGACGCTTGAATGAATCGCGGGGGATTCCCGCGTGTTGGGATTT
>JBAXXO010000480.1:0-1834 GCA_037127855.1 Alphaproteobacteria bacterium | reverse complement strand
TTGCCCACTTTCGCGCTGCCCTCGCAACTTGACCTCGATCAGGTGATGACGCTTCTGTCCGGTGCGTTGGCAATTGTCGTGTTGGGGTATACCAAAGCGTTGCCGGCGCTGAAGCGCGCCTCCGAGCACAGCGGTGACAGCCTGAACCCGGATCAGGAACTTTTGGCGCTGGGCGCGGCCAACCTTGGCGCGGCGCTTGGGGGCGGGCATGCCCTTAGCGCCTCGTTGACCGCAACGTCCATCAGCATAACCGCTGGTGGAAAGACCCAAGTCGCGAACCTATTCGCCAGTTTGCTTTGCCTGCTGACCATAGCGTTCTTGTTGCCTTTGCTGCACAATTTGCCCTTAAGCAGTCTTGCGGCCATCATCGTCGTCGCACTTGGCGGTGTTTCAAATCCCGGCTACTTCTTTCGACTGTTTTCGGTCAGCCGATCAGAATTTTTCAGTGGGTTTGCGACATTTCTGGGTGTCCTGGCCTTTGGGGTTCTGCCAGGAGTGATGATCGGTGTCGTCATCGCTTTGTTCAAACTTGCCCATGCCATCCACGATCCTGTGATCACGCCAGTTGGACGAACCGCCTCAGGCGGGTTTGCCGATCTGGACGAACATCCCGACGCGTTCGAGATTCCGGGCATGCTGATCGTGCACCAGTACGGTCCTCTCGTTTTTCTGAATGCCAGAATCCTCGCCGACTCACTGCGCAAAGCTGCTTCGGTGGATCGGGATATCCGTGTCGTCGTTCTGGATGCCACATCTTCCTCGGCTATTGATACGTCAGCCGCTGACAAGATCGTGACGGTTCGCGATGAACTTGCTGCACAAGGTGTGGAGCTTTGGATTGTCAATCCGCGGCAAAAAGGTTGGAAGCTTGTGGTGGCTTTTCTGACCAGCAAACAGGTGGCGATTCCTCGTGTGTTCGAGACACTGCCGGATGCGATTGCTTCTTTTGAAAGCTTCGCCCCACAAAACCCAGTGCGACCGGCAACCGCGTAAAACATAAGCCCAGGATTGAGGTTAGCAAACCACGATCTTTGCGGCTCACGTGATAGGCAGGGCCTGACTGGCTTCAACAGTCGAAAAAACGCCTTGATACGATCTGCGCGAACCCCTAGTCTCCAACCATGAAAAGACAATACAGCCGAGCCGAGATCGTTCAGGGAAGACTGGCGTTTTGGCTGTTGGTCGGGTTCAGTCTTGCTGGGCTTTTTACCTATGGGCTGCCGTCGTCCGCAACCTTTGTGCGGATAAGCGAAACCTTGCAGCAGCGCGTGGGCGGGCTATTTTCGTTCCGGTTCATCCTGCAACCGATTATGGCGGCAGTCATGGCCATGTTTGATGGTTACGGCGATGCGAAAGCCCAAGAAACGCCCTATTTGCAAAAAATGATATCCGCGCCGCGGGAGATGAAGTCCAATCTCAGCGACGCACTGTTCTCGACCGCCAGGATCATCCTGTTGGGTCTGGCGATGGACACGATCTTTCAGATCGTCGTTTTTGACTCTTTCTTCCCATTCGAGGCTGCCTTTGTGGCCATCCTTCTTGCCGTTCTGCCCTATGTCGTCCTGCGTGGCCCATTTGCCCGTCTGGCAGGTTGGTGGCTGGCCCGGACGTCTGCGTGAACACCTGTCCGTAATGGCCCGCGACAGCGTTGGGTCATGGCTCCCTTGCGCAACAGGACGGGTATTGCCGCCAACCTGAACCCAGCGTTGCTTAGACCGTTCACGCAGCCCGTGTCCATCTACTCTTCCGAATCTGACTCTTGCTAGCGCAAGATCCAATTTGGAATTGACGCGCAAACGCCGGAGATCCGGGCTGCCGAGTTCACCACCAGCGA
>JBAXXO010000479.1:0-1838 GCA_037127855.1 Alphaproteobacteria bacterium | reverse complement strand
CCACTGATTCGCAGATTATGGTTAACGCGCCATCTGCGGGCCGACAGTCAGCGCCTTCATAGAGGCGATGTAGGCGCAATGTAGGCGCGATGTAGGTCGGTCATCTTTGGCCAATCCACCCCTTTAACACCGCGTTCCCAATGGCTTGCACCGCGAAAAATTCAACCCTTGCGCCCGCCGCGTCACGGCCTATGTTCACCATCACCTCGGGGTGGCCCAAAGGCCTGAGATGCAGCGATGCGGACCCGTCGAACCTGAACCGGATCATACCGGCGGAGGGAAGGTTCAGGGCCAGCGCCCTCTCCATTCCCGCCCGTCGCAAAATGGAGATGCTCGTGAAACCCATCCATCTTGCGCTGGCGTTCCTGCCCTTGGCCACCGTGGCCACAGCGGAAACCCCTGTGCTTAACGTACTGACTTATGACAGTTTTACCGCCGATTGGGGCCCCGGCCCCGCCATCGAAAAAGGGTTCGAGGCAAGCTGCGACTGCGACCTCGTATTCACCGCCACCGGTGACGGCGCAGCCCTTCTGGCCCGGATGCGGCTCGAGGGTGCCAATTCCTCCGCCGATGTGGTGCTGGGGCTGGACACGTCCTTGATGGAAAACGCCCGCCAGACCGGCCTGTTGGCCCCCCATGGCCTGACCCTGCCCAATGACCTGCCCGTGCCTTTCGCCGACCCCGATTTCGTGCCCTATGACTGGGGCTGGTTCGCCTTTGTCTATGACAACACCAAGCTTTCCAACCCCCCGAAATCGTTCAAGGAAATGGCCGACAGCCCCCTAAGGATCCTGATCCAGGATCCCCGCTCCTCGACCCCCGGCCTCGGTCTTGTGATGTGGATCAAGGCCGCCTATGGCGTAGACGCTGCCGCCATCTGGCAGGGCCTGTCCGACAACATCGTCACCGTCACCCCCTCTTGGGATCAGGCCTACGGCCTGTTCCTCAAGGGTGAGGCGGACATGGTGCTGTCCTACTCCACCTCGCCCGCCTATCATCTGATTGCTGAGAAAGACGCCACCAAATCTGCCGCGCCATTTGCCGAGGGCCACTACATGCAGATCGAAGTTGCCGCAATGCTCAAATCCAGCCGACATCCCGATCTGGCCAGGGCCTTCCTGACCTATCTGGCAGGCGACACTGCGCAGGCCATCTTGCCAGAAACCAACTGGATGTACCCCGCAAAAACCCCCGCCGCAGGCCTGCCGGCGGGCTTTGAAACCCTGATCAAGCCACAGAAATCCCTACTCTTTTCTTCGGCTCAGGCGGAAAGCCTGCGCCAATCCGCCGTGGACGAATGGCAAACCGCCCTCGCCCGCTGACCGCCCTTGCATGGCTGCTGGCCATCCTGCTGGCAGCCATGATCCTTGGCACGGCCCTGACCCTGGCCATCAGGGCCGACAGTTTCACCCTGCGCCCCGCCGAATGGTCGGCCCTACGCTTTACGGTCACACAGGCGGCCCTTTCGGCGGCGCTGTCGGCTATGTTTGCCATCCCCCTCGCCCGCGCTCTCGCCCGCCGCCGCTTTCCCGGACGCGGCATCGCCATCACCCTGCTCGGCGCGCCCTTCCTGCTGCCCGTGGTGGTGGCCGTGTTGGGCATCCTTGCGATCTATGGCAAGAACGGTATCGTCACGCAGACGCTGACCTTTCTGCACCTGCCAGCCCCCAGCATCTTTGGCCTGCAAGGCGTTCTTTTAACCAATGTTTTCTTTAACTTGCCGCTTTCTACCCGCATCTTGCTCAACGGCTGGCAAGCCATCCCGACCGAGCGTTTTCGCTTGGCCGAGGCGCTGAACCTCCCCCCCTCCGCCCGCTTTCGCCACCTCGAACTGCCCA
>JBAXXO010000478.1:0-1843 GCA_037127855.1 Alphaproteobacteria bacterium | reverse complement strand
TTTGGGGCGGCAAGTGCGTGATCACCGGGCTTAGCGTGACTGAGTTCGGCTGAAACGTATGCGGCATGGCGCCGATAGTTCTTGCATTCTTTTGGGCTGAACGCGTCGAGGAGGGTTCAAATGCGTCGCAAAGCCAGACTTCTGCCTCTGGCCCAAAGAACCGCCGAAGTCACACAAAACCCCACAGCGTTTCGCCATCTGACGCACTGACGCACCCTCGCCCTTTGCCGCTGCAAGACACTCCCTCAAATCCATAGACAGTGGCAGAGTCATCAGCCCCTCGTCATGGTGTGAGGCAGGTGAAGCACTGTCACAAAGTCTTGGGACTCCCCAACAGAGAGTCCGTCACATGACGACGCGCTGTAACTCACATTCACAGCCAGACACGATCACGGCATGGTGCCCGGCGCGGGAAGAATTCAGGTTCCTGACCTCAGCACACAGCGGAAACCAACGTGACTTGTCGATGTGTCGATGGGCTGTGGGTGGCGCGCTGCGGGCCGGTAGCGCTGGCAGTAGTTCGGTGCGCACAGATGTGAGCCGCCTTTGAGAACCTTGCGCGGAATATGCACCGCATCGGTGGGGTCCAGGCTTTCGACCAGGCTCGGGCCGCGTGGGTTCGCCGGAATACAGCAGGCTTTTGCCGCATCGGCGATATGGTGCGCGACATACCAATCTTCTGTCCATTCCCAGGTGTTCCCGATCATGTCGAAAAGCCCGTAACCGTTGGGTTCAAAGGCTTTGACAGGTGACGTTCGGTCATAGCCGTCCAACCGAAGATTTTGCAGGGGAAACACGCCTTGCCAAGTGTTCGCAACTGGCTTTCCGTTCGGATAAAGCGCGTCACCCCAGGCAAATTCCTTGCCTTCAAGTCCGCCGCGGGCGGCGTATTCCCACTCGGCTTCGGTCGGCAACTGCTTTCCCGCCCAGTTCGCATAAGCCGTGGCATCGCGATGGGTGACATGGACAACCGGATGGTCATCCAGGCCGCGGATGGTGCTCTTGCGCCCATGAGGCCTGCGCCAGTTCGCGCCAAAGCTGAATTCCCACCAGCTGAGTGGCTGATCAAGATCAACTGGCCCCTTCGGCGGCGCGAACACCAGCGACCCGGCTTTCAGCATATGCGGCGACGCACCGGGGTAGTCTTCAGCGCGTGGTGGTATCTCGGCGAAGGTCACGTATCCGGTCGCCTGAACGAACTTGTGGAACTGTCGGTTGGTAACTGGCGTCTCATCCATCCAGAACGGGTCCACGGCGACGCGGTGGACCGGCCTTTCCTCGGGGTAATGCGCGTTCGAGCCCATCGCAAAGGTGCCGCCGGCAATCCTTACCATACCGAGCGGCGACATTGCGTCTTTCTCGGAAGGTGCGGTCGTCGTTGTCGGCTCCATGATGTCCTCTTGCTGGGATCGCTCCCCTATGCATGGCAGTTTGAAAAACTTGCCACAAGGCGCTGCGGAAAAAAGTCGGTCTGGAATAGCCTTGGTCCGGCGCACCTTCGCTGCTGCCTCGGGTACGCGCGCTATGGCGTCGTTCGTTGGACGATTGACCCCAATGCGGGGCACCAGGCTGAGATCGCGACCTTGGCCGCTAAAGACGCCCTTCGCAACACGGCAGATTGCGACAAACAGCTTGCGACCCGTGCGTCCAGGCCGACCTCGCCTTCGGCAAAGACGATAAGGATCTCGGCTTCCGGGCGCGCGGGTCACACATCCACCACCCATCCTGCAAAGCCCCCCGACGAGGACGATGACGCCCCGCGAATTCCTCACGGCCACCCATGAAATCTGCTTAGAGCGAGTTGCACTCAATCTGATTCAGATTGAGTGCAACCCAAGACAGG
>JBAXXO010000477.1:0-1855 GCA_037127855.1 Alphaproteobacteria bacterium | reverse complement strand
AGACTGTCATTGCCGTCCCCGCCAAACAGGTCGTCCGCGCCGCCATTGCCGCTCAAGGAGTCGCGCCCCGCCAGACCCTGCAGAACGTTGGCCAGCGAATTGCCCGCCACCACGTCGTTGAACCCCGACCCGGTCACGTTCTCGATGCTGATCAGACGGTCGCCTGCCGCAAAGCCGCCGCTCTGCGTTGTCCGCGTCAGATCGACATTCACCGCCGCATTCGACAGCGAGTAAGACGCCGTGTCATTGTCCGACCCGCCATCCAGCGTGTCGCTGCCGATCCCGCCGCGCAGCAGGTCGTTGCCATCCTCGCCCAGCAACAGATCGTTGCCCGACACACCCAGAATGGCGCCATCGTTCAGAATGTCATTGCCCTCGCCGCCCGACAAGGTGTCGTTGCCAAGCCAGGCGAACAAGCTGTCATTGCCAGCCAGTCCCGAGATCAAATCGTTAAACACCCCGAAGGTGCCGTCGGTCACTTCGCGGTCATTGCCAGTGGTGCCGGTGATTGCAAATACAGAAGCCATTTTCATCTCCATCAGGTTTTGAGGAACGGCGTGATTGCCGTCGTGAGACCTGTTTGCCATGGCCCCACCGCCTCGGCTGTTCCTTGCGGAACAGGCCCTTGCGCAATGGGCAAGGTCAGGCGAACCTGCGCCCGATCACAGGGCCCAGCATGACCGTACCGCCGCCACCGCGCACCGAACGCCCTGCCTTCTGGCGGTCTTTCCCGTTGTTTCAAGACCTTGGCGATGCCGTCCTCATCGACATCGCCGCAGCCGCCAATCCGGTCACTTGGCCGCAGGGCACGACAATCTTTCAACGCGGCGATTCGGGTGACTGGCTTGTGGCGCTGAAATCCGGCCGCGTGCGCCTGTCCCTGCTGACCCCGTCGGGCAAGGAACTGACCCTGCGCCACGCCGAGGCCGGCGATACGCTGGGTGAACTGGCCCTGTTTGACCGCAACCCCCGCTCTGCCGATGCCACCACCACCGCCGAAACCACCGGTTATGTCCTGACCGGCGCGGCCTTTGCCATCCTGACCCGCCGCCACCCCGACATGACCCTAGCCATGGCCCATTACCTCGCCCGCCGCCTGCGCGAAACGACCGAGCAGCTTGAATCCATCGCCCTGTATCCGCTCGAAGCCCGCGCCGCGCGGTTCTTGCTGTTCACCCTGCGCCAGTTGAACGGTCCGGATCTGCCCGCCCGCGCCACATTGCGGCTGGAAATCAGCCAGACCGAGCTGGCCACCCTGCTGGGCGCCAGCCGCCCCAAGGTCAACCGCGCCCTCGCAAGCCTGGCCGAGGCCGGTGCCCTGACCCGCCGCGACGACAGCTGGGATTGCGATACCGCGGCGCTTCAGGCCCTGACCGAACCCGATGCGGACTGACCTTATACGCCTCGTCCGAGGCCCCCTCGCCGCCGGCCTGCTGACCTTGGCCGTGCTGGGTGGGCTGGCCCTCGCCTTGCCGCAGCGCGTCACCGACCTGCGCGAAATGACGCTCGACCTCGGCCTGTCGTCCAACCCGCCCGCGCCAAGCGGTCAGGTCGTGGTCGTGGCCATCACCTCGGAAACCTTGAACCGCCTTGGCCGCTGGCCATGGCCCCGCGCCCGGTTGGCCGGGGCCGTGGCCCAAGTCGCGGCCACCCATCCCGCCGCGCTTGGCCTTGATTTCGTCTTGTCCGACGATGACCCCGCAGGCAGCCGCGCCCTTGCCGACATTCTTGCTCCCGCCGCCCTGTCCCTGCTGCCCGACGGCGACGCCGCCCTGCAATCCGCCCTCGCACTCGTCCCCACCGTTCTGGGTGCCGCGCTGTCAGACCATCCCCAGCCCGCCCCACCGCCCCTTAC
>JBAXXO010000476.1:0-1878 GCA_037127855.1 Alphaproteobacteria bacterium | reverse complement strand
GCTTTGGCGGATGCGTTATGGCAAGCTGACCCCGACGTCATCGAAGCGGCGCTTCTCGCACCTTTGCGCACAGCCGAGCTTGCCCGTCGATCCGAGCGTGCGGCAAAGGCTGCGGCAACGCGTGTCGAGTTCTTTACGCTGGTGCGGGGCGAGGACAAATGACCGACGATGCTTTGACCGGCGGCTTTGCGGATGCGGCGCGCGAGTCGTCGCGCGCCTTTCGCGCGGCGCTGACCGCCCTGTCGCAACCGGGGCGCATTGAAACGCTGGCAGGGGCGATACCGCCTGCACCCTTGTCGGTTGCCGCAGGGACGCTGTTGCTGGTGCTGGCGGATGCGACGACTGGTCTTTATCTGACAGGGTCGCATGACACTACCGCCGTGCGCGATTGGATCACCTTTCACACCGGGGGGCGGTTTGTGGCTGCCGGTGAGGCATCGCTGGCCTTGGGGGTTTGGGCGGAGTTGATGCCGCTGGACCGCTTTGCCATCGGTCTGCCGGATTACCCGGACCGGTCGGCAACGCTGATTGTCGAGATGCCAAATCTACGGCCCGAAGGTGCGCGGTTGTCGGGTCCGGGCATTGCCGGGGCGGCCTTTCTGAACCTGCCGGATGTGCCGGCGTTGCAGGGCAATCATGCGCTGTTCCCGCTGGGCCTCGATTTCTTTCTGACCTGTGGCGACCGGGTGGCCGGGGTGCCGCGCTCGACCAAAGTGGAGGCGCACTGATGTATGTCGCGGTCAAGGGGGGCGAGCGGGCGATTGATGCGGCCCATGCATGGCTGGCCGAGGAACGGCGCGGCGATAGCAATGTGGCCGAATTGTCGGTGGCGCAGATCCGCGAGCAGTTGCGGCTGGCGGTCAACCGGGTGATGGCCGAGGGGTCGCTGTTTGATCCCGATCTGGCGGCGCTGGCGATCAAGCAGTCGCGCGGCGATCTGATCGAGGCGGTGTTCCTGATCCGGGCATACCGGACGACCTTGCCACGCTTGGGCACATCGCATCCGGTGGACACCACGGCCATGGCGATCAGCCGCAGGATTTCGGCCACGTTCAAGGATTTGCCGGGCGGGCAGGTGTTGGGGCCGACCTTTGACTATACGCACCGTCTGCTGGATTTCAAGCTGGCAGCAGAGGGGACGGTGGCCCCCGCCCCGACCGCTCCGACCAGTATAGAGCCGGTGCCGCATGTGACGCAACTGCTGGACCAGGATGGATTGATCGAGGCCGCATCGGGCGATGATGCCACCCCGCGAGACCTGACGCGGCAACCGATGGAATTGCCAGCCTCGCGCGCGTTGCGGTTGCAAGCGATCACGCGCGCAGATGAGGGCTTTATCCTGTCGATGGCCTATTCGACGCAGCGCGGCTATGGCCGCACCCATGCCTTTGTCGGCGAATTGCGGATCGGGACTGTGGCGGTCGAGGTCGATATTGCGGAATTGGGGTTCAGCGTCGATCTGGGCGAGGTCGAGTTGACCGAATGCGAGACGGTGAACCAGTTCAAGGGCAGCAAGACCGAGCCGCCGCAATTCACGCGCGGTTATGGGCTGGTCTTTGGTCAAAGCGAACGCAAGGCGATTGCGATGTCGCTGGTGGACCGGGCTTTGCGGTGGAAGGAGTTGGGCGAGGATTTCACCGGCGCCCCGGCGCAAGACGAGGAATTTGTGCTGATGCACGCCGACAACGTGCAGGCGACGGGTTTTCTGGAACATATCAAGCTGCCGCATTACGTCGATTTCCAGGCCGAATTGGAAATGGTGCGCAAGATGCGGCTTGAGGCTGCCGCCCACCGTGAGGCGGCGGAATGACGTCAGTCGCTCGCACCTCCCCCGCCGTCGTCGTGCCCGCCCTCGTGTCCGCTGGCGTCGTCATGGGT
>JBAXXO010000475.1:0-1904 GCA_037127855.1 Alphaproteobacteria bacterium | reverse complement strand
CTCGGCCCGCGTCTCCACCGTGCCTGGCCGCACTGTCATTGGCATCGAACTGCCCAATGCCAGCCGTGAAAAGGTCGTGCTGCGCGAAATCCTCGCCGCCCGCGACTTTGGCGACAGCGCCATGCGCCTGCCTTTGGCCTTGGGCAAGGATATCGGCGGCGAGCCCATCATCGCCAACCTCGCCAAGATGCCCCACCTGTTGATCGCAGGCACCACCGGCTCGGGCAAATCGGTGGCGATCAACACCATGATCCTGTCGCTGCTCTACAAACTCTCGCCCGACGAATGCCGCCTGATCATGATCGACCCCAAGATGCTCGAACTCAGCGTCTATGACGGAATCCCCCACCTGCTGTCGCCCGTGGTCACCGACCCCAAAAAGGCCGTCGTCGCCCTGAAATGGGTCGTGTCCGAGATGGAGGACCGCTACCGCAAAATGTCCAAAATGGGCGTCCGCAATATCGAGGGCTACAATGGCCGCGTCCGCGAGGCCCTCGCGAAAAACGAAATGTTCAAACGCACCTTCCAGACCGGCTTTGACGAGGATACCGGCGAGCCGGTGTTCGAGACCGATGAATTCCAACCCGTCACCCTGCCCTATATCGTTGTCGTGGTGGATGAGATGGCCGACCTGATGATGGTCGCGGGCAAAGAGATCGAGGCCTGCATCCAGCGCCTCGCCCAGATGGCCCGCGCCTCTGGCATCCACCTGATCATGGCCACTCAGCGCCCTTCGGTCGATGTGATCACCGGCACGATCAAAGCCAACTTCCCCACCCGCATCTCGTTTCAGGTCACCAGCCGCATCGACAGTCGCACCATCCTGGGCGAACAAGGTGCCGAGCAACTCCTCGGCATGGGCGACATGCTCTACATGGCCGGCGGCGGCAAAGTCAGCCGCATCCACGGCCCCTTCGTGTCGGATGAAGAGGTCGAGGAAATCGTCACCCACCTAAAATCCTACGGTCCCCCCGTCTACATGTCCGGCGTGGTCGAGGGCCCCGAGGATGACAACGCCGCCGACATCGACACCGTGCTGGGCCTAGGCAGCGAAGGCTTGGACGACACCCTCTACGACCAGGCCGTCGCCATCGTCGCCAAAGACCGCAAATGCTCCATCTCCTACATCCAGCGCAAACTGGGCATCGGCTACAACAAGGCCGCCAAACTGGTCGAGCAGATGGAGGAACATTCCGTCATCACCCCGGCGAACCATGTCGGCAAACGGGAGATTTTGATTGAGGAGAGGTGAGTTCTAGTCCAAACTCTGCCAAAGTTGAATAGGTTTGGCTTTGCCGAAGGGGGAGCACATGACTGGAATACCACCCGATCCTTTGCCGATGGGACTCAAGGGGACCTTTTACGCTGGCACCACGAAATTCGACACCCAAAGTGGCTCTGATCAGACTCGTAGCGCAGAGATCCGGGGCATTGAAGGCGAAGACGTCGTGTTCTTCTCGGTATGCGTCATTCCCCCAGTTGGGCTACCGCATGTTCCTCTACGAAACATTAGCTTTGGTACCGTGAACCAGCGATCACAACCGCAGATTGCGGTAAACATTCAAACTTCTGACGGAAGCGCGATCAAGGATGGGTATTTGTGCCAGTTCGAGTTTCAATCGGTCGCCCGTCGTCAAGCGTAGGTCGGGGCCCGCTGCGACTCACCCCTCACCGCCAATCCATCCCCGGGCCGATCACGTACAACACCACAACCTGACCTGTCACCGGATCAAACCTGTACAGCGCCGAATGGCGGCGTACGGTCATCTAGTGTAGGGTGCGTGATTTCACGCACCGCTACCCATCCCAAGCAAGCGTAGGGTGCGTGATTTCACGCACCATTGCCAACCCAAAAGGTGCGTGAAATCACGCACCCTACCGCAAATCCCGATGGATCGAGGAAT
>JBAXXO010000474.1:0-1913 GCA_037127855.1 Alphaproteobacteria bacterium | reverse complement strand
GCCTCAACATCGTGCTGGACACCTCCGGCCCCGCCTTGCAACAAGCCGTCTCCGACCCCATCCCGGGCCTGCACATCCTGCGCATGGACGATGCCGAGGCCGAAACCCTCGCCGGCCGCCCCCTGATCACCCGCAGCGACACCGCCGACTTCGCCCAAAGCCTGATCGCCCGCGGCGTGGCACAGACCGTGGTCATCGCCCGCGGTGCGGACGGCTCCGTCCTTGCCACCGCAACCAGCCGCATCTTTGCCAAGGCCGCCCGCGTCAAGGTCAAAAGCACCGTCGGCGCCGGCGACAGCTTCGTCGCCGCCCTCATCTTGTCCCTCGCGCGCCAGTCCACCCCCGAGGCCGCCCTGTCCTTCGCCTCCGCCGCCGCCTCCGCCGCCGTCACCTCCGACGCCACCCAGTTGTGCAAACTGTCCGACGTGATGCGCCTCCTGCCCGAATGCGTTATCTCCCAAGTCTAACCCCCACTTCCCCCTTTCATTTTGGCCCAAATATTCCACGGGGGAGGTTGCTTTGCCCTCGGGCAAAGCGGCCCGGGGGTGTGAAACCCCCGTCCCGCTCAAGGCCCAAGTGCACTGCCCACAAGCCCATCACATTCCCGTAGCCCCCGCGCGGCCCTGATCCACCGACCGCCACCCGGCGTAATGCGCACACTCCTTCCCAATCCCAGAAAGGCTCTGCCATGATGTCCTTCGCCATTCCCTCGCGCACCTCGCGCGGGTTAGCCCTCAGCATCTCCGGCGGCGCGGTCGCCGCCTCGCTCGTCTCGGTCGTCCTGATTTTCCTGCTGCCGGGCGATTCCAGCAGCCTCGACCAAGCCCTGCCCCAGACCGGCCCCCTCGGGCGGCTGATTTCCGACATCGTGCCCTTCGTCTGGGTCGGCCTGTTTGCCGCCCTCGGGGCCGCCTATTGGCTGGTCGCAGCGGGCCGCACGTCACCGGGCACGGCCGGTCTGGCCCTCCTCGGCCTGATCCTGCTCTGCATGGTCTATCCGGTTCTGGCCAGCAATGTCGCCAACCCGGTCATCTCGATCACCGGCAATGGCGTCACCGTGCTCGCCGCCCTGCTCACGGCAAGACTGACCTTCGCCACGTCCAAACTGGCCGCCCTCGCCCCGCTGCTGGTCGCCCTCTGGGTCAGCCTCGCCACAGCGGGGCTGTTCGCCGTCCTGTTCGGCTGGGCCTTCTGACCCTAGGATAGGTCGCGCCAGCGGTTCACGATCGGATAGCGGCGGTCCATCCAGAACGCCTTGCGGGTCAGCCTCGTGCCCGGTGCCGCCTGAAACCGCTTGTATTCCGACAGATACAGCAGGTGCTCGACCTTTTTCACCACCGCCCGGTCAAACCCCTTCGCAATGATCTCGGCCACCGACAAGTCCTGCTCGACCAACCCCTCCAGAATAGCATCCAGCACCGGATAGGGCGGCAGACTGTCATCATCGCGCTGATCAGGCCTAAGCTCGGCCGAGGGCGGCTTTTCGATCACCCGCGGCGCGATCACCTCGCCCGCCGGCCCCATCATCCACGCCCGATGCTCGGCATTGCGCCAGCGACACGTCTCAAACACCCGCGTCTTGTACATATCCTTCAGCGGGTTATATCCGCCGTTCATGTCGCCATAGATCGTGCAATAGCCCACCGCCATTTCCGACTTGTTGCCCGTCGTCAGCAACATCTCGCCAAACTTGTTGCTCAGCGCCATCAACAACAGCCCGCGCAGCCGCGACTGAATGTTTTCCTCGGTGATCCCGGCCTCGGTCCCCGCAAACAGCGGCGCCAAAGCCTCCCCCACCGCCGCCTGCGCCCCCGAAATCGCCACCGTGTCCAACCGGCACCCCAAGGCCCGCGCCACCGCCCCCGCATCCTCCAGCGAATGCGCCGAGGTAAAGGCCGAGGGCAGCATCACAC
>JBAXXO010000473.1:0-1916 GCA_037127855.1 Alphaproteobacteria bacterium | reverse complement strand
AGCTGCGCTTCGCCATCCGTGAAGGTGGCCGGACCGTCGGCGCAGGCGTGGTGTCAAAAATCCTCGTGTGACGATCCAAAGGCAGGCCGGAGACGGCTTGTCTGATCGGCTGCGCAATGGCCTTGGTACAAAGGCAAATGGCCACCCGAAAGGTGTGGCCATTTTGCGTTTTCGGGGTTGGGTCCGGGAAGCGAGTGTGTTTTCATTCTTGTACGGTGGCTGTTGTTCGGACCGGGCAGCGACGGGGTCCGGGGGACGCCGCCCCATGATCTGCCCGTTGGGCAGGCTGGACAATCACCGCGCGTCAATTATGAACTTTGTTCGCAACCTGCCAAATGAACGAGGTGACGATGACCCAGACCGGTGGTTGCCTTTGCGGTCACATCCGCTTTACAGCAAAGGGCTTGCCCGAAAATCCACACAGCTGTTCTTGCCATATGTGCCAGCGCCATTCGGGGGCGCCGACCCTTGTCTGGGTCAGCTATCCCAAATCCGCGGTGGTCTGGGATGGGCCGGGCGGTGCGCCTGCGCTGTGGCGATCATCGCAGGCATCGCAGCGCGCGTTCTGCCCGGTCTGCGGATCGACCTTGGGCGCTGTGGACGATGCGCCCACGATCGGATTGGTAACGGGGTGTTTTGACCGACCAAACCTGATGGTGCTGGCCCCGGTCACGCACAGTTATACCGGGTCACGCCCGAAATGGTGGCGCTTTGGCGCTGGGTCGCGGCTGATCGGCCAAGCATCAGGGTCGCGGGGTAACACGGGCGACACTGCGGCGCTTGACTGCGGCCACCACGAGCACGACGGGAAGGGCAGTGGCGCAGGCGCAAAAGGTTGACAGGCCCGCGACGATGAACGACTTCATACCAGACAAGACAAACCCGAATAGATAGAGCGCGCAAAACGGGCAAGTATCATGGCGAACTCGGGTCGTTTCAAGCTGGTCTTGCCCGGTCTGATGCCAGCCCCAAGCGGAATCCTGTCAGACCCCCTTGATTTCCGTCCACGCCTGCCGTACCCACTTACAAGGCCTAGGAGTTTAGCTCAGTTGGTAGAGCATCGGTCTCCAAAACCGAGGGTCGTGGGTTCGAGTCCCCCAACTCCTGCCAATCTTTCCAATGACTTAGCGGATGTTCTGGGTAGAACATCTGCGTCAGTTGGGAGTTTTTGTTCCCGCTTCGTGCATGTCCCGCTTCTTCAACGCTGATTGTGCCAGACGCGGATCACGGCTCAGATAGTGGGCATCGAGGATCGTGGCGATATCGTTCAGGCTGTGCCTGGTGAAGGTCGCGATCTCGGCATGGGTCCATCCGCTCATCGCGAAACGGGACACCGCCGTCCCACGAAGATCGTGAAACGTGGGACCGGAAATCCCGGCCTTATCGGCAGCCTTTCCCCAAGACGTGCGGAATCCATCAGAGGTCGACGAGGTCTTGTTCGCGGTCGTAAGTACGGTGATCGCTTCTTTGGGCGTCGCATCGAGGGCAGCCTTCAACGGGCCCGCTACAGGGATCGCTCTGACCGACCCGTCGCTTCAAGCCATCACCCCAGGCAATCTGAACGTCCTCAACCGCCAGAACTACAGCTTCCCGCCCGACCTCGGTGCGCGGCCTGTGACCATGACCCTGAACGACCACACTCGACAGACCGAGTGGTAGGCCGGGTTGTAAGACATCCGCCGCAACATGCTGACCCTTTGCCCTGGACCTGCCCCGGTTTCTTGAGAGCAATACGCGCCATCAAGGAGACCGGATAGAGCGGGTTGCACTCAATCTGATTCAGATTGAGTGCAACCCAAGACAGGCAAGTCGTTGGTAATGTTGCGAGTTGCGTTCAATCAGGTGAACCTGATTGAACGCGACTCGCTCTAGGGCAGCGATACACAGCGACGAGTTCAAGCGGGATGCGGTTCGCA
>JBAXXO010000472.1:0-1922 GCA_037127855.1 Alphaproteobacteria bacterium | reverse complement strand
CAACTTCTTCAAAGCCGCAGGTTACAAATCCGATTAAACGCGACACGCTCTAAGAAACAGCACGTCACCCGCCTTGAGCCGCATCATCTGCGGTAGAAGTCCCGGCGGCGGCTCCACATGCTCGGTGGTGAAGGACACGGAGGGGTCAGCCATCTGGGGACAGGCGTTGTCCAGCGCCGCTGTTTGTGGGACAAACATCATGCCGCCATTGTCTTCGTCGGCGTCGTCGACTGCCACCCATGCTGCCATGCAGGTCCCCGGCTTGACCAGCAGATAGAAATTGTCCTGGTGCAGGTCTTGCCCGCGAGCCCCGGGTAGCTTGAAGTAGAACATGGATGAGCATGCGAAGGGTTCCTCGCCAAGAAGTTCGGCCAGAATCGGCCGCAACCTCGCATCGCGCATGTAATGCATCGCACGTGGCCCGACCGGTTTGTCCGCATGCTTGTGCGGACTGAGCATCCGCGGATAAAAGGACGGCGGGTCGCTGGACGCCGTGGGCGCTCCCTCACGCGCCTTTGGCACGTCGGAGAGACCAGACACTGGCCCATCCTTGGCCGTCTCCATGAAGGTCGAGCGGATGTCGTCGATTTCGTCGGGGCTGAAAAGACCGCGCATGGCGATGAAGCCGTCGCGGACAAACTGGGTGCGTTGCGCATCCGATAGTTCACTCGTGTTCAAAGGCGACCTCCTTGTGGTGTAGGGAAGAATAGCCCTGAACATCTGATGCGCGATGCACCGCTCCGATCAGGCTGCGGGTATAGGGATGCTCAGGCGTTGAACAGATGGTTCTTGCCGGGCCTTCTTCGACGATGCGGCCCTTGTAAAGCACCGCTACCCGGTCGCAAAGTGCTGCCACCACCGCAATGTCGTGGGCGACGAACAGGCAGGATGTGCCGTGGGCAAGGCAAAGGTCATGAATCAGGGCAAGGACACTTGCCTGCACGGAGACGTCCAGCGCACTCGTGACTTCGTCGCACAGGATCACGTCCGGTTGGGCTGAAAAGGCGCGGGCCAGAGCCACTCTTTGACGTTCACCACCCGACAGTTGGCTCGGACAGCTGTCCAGATGTGCGGCGTCGAGCCGGACATCTGCGATCAGGTTGCGGGCGCGGGCCTCGACTTCGGCGGGGCCCGCGTTGAAGTAAAGCCGCAAGGGCTGCGCGAGGATTTCGCGCACCGTCTGGCGGGGGTTGAGCGAGGCGTCGGGGTTCTGGAACACGACCTGCACCCGGCGCAATGCCGCCCGGTCACGCGCGGTGACACGGGCGGGCAGGTTTGCACCATCCAAGGTGATGGAGCCAGCGCTTGGCGGCCAGAGGCCCGCGATGGCGCGCAGGATGGTAGATTTGCCGCTGCCGGATTCGCCGACCAGCCCGAGGATCTCGCCCTTGGCCAGCGTCAGCGAGACCCCAGCCACGACAGGGTCCGGCTGGGTGCGCCGTGCCAATCGGGCCAGCAGGGACGCCCGTCGATACTGCACGACAAGGTCGCGCACGGCGATGACGGGCACGACGGCCTCTTGCGCACCCAACGGTCCGGGAATTTCGGCCGTGGCAAGCGGGCGGTGATCCGGCGCGTGGCAGGCGATGCGCCCCCCATCGGCGAGGGGCGAAAATGCGGGCACCTGTTCGCAGGCCGCAATTGCCCGGTTGCACCGAGGCGCAAAGGCGCAACCCGGGCCCGCCCTTCCCGGCGGCGGTGGGCTGCCGGGGATCGACGGCGGCAGACCGGGGCTTTCGATCCGGGGTACTGACGCCAGCAGTGCGCGCGCATAGGGATGCGCTGGCCGTGTCAACAGGTCGGCGGTGGGCCGGTCTTCGACGATGCGGCCGGCATACATGACCGCAACCCGGGCGGTCAGTCGGGCCAGCACGCCGATGTCATGGCTGACGCAGACCATCGCCATGCCGGACTCGCGCCGC
>JBAXXO010000471.1:0-1928 GCA_037127855.1 Alphaproteobacteria bacterium | reverse complement strand
GCCAAGTGGCCTAAACGAGCACTTGGAGCGGCACGAATACGTGACAAGACCAGACATTTCCAAGGTGACGGAAGAGTTCGGCCTTAAGAACATGGAATGGTTGCTGCAGGATCTGGGTGTAAACGATGCAAATCGTGCGTTGATCGAGACGCGCATGGTTGGCGTGGCCGGGGATCAACTGTCACTCGTCCAGAAAATGGCCGTTCATGCCTATACGCGCAACGAGTTCTATGAGGGCCTGAATGATGCCCTGCGGAAAAATGCGCAAGGCGAGGATGTCGAACCGAAATGGCTGGACTTCGCCCGCCTTCTGGATGGCGCATTGTCCCGTTTGCCGCGTTATGCGGGTCCGGTCACGCGGGGTATTCGCCGTCCGTCGTCGGTCGATCTGGCGCGGTTCGAGGCGCTGCAGCCGGGTGAAGTGATCTCGCTGAATGGCTATTCCAGTGCATCCTATGTCGGCAAAGCCGCATTCCAGGGGCCGGTCATGTTGCGGATTAAGTCGCTATCGGCCCGCAAGATCGATAATCTGGCCTATAATGCAAAAGAGAAGGAAGCTTTACTGGGCCGGGGATTGCAATACAGGGTCGTCGCACGCAAGTTGGTGCAGGGTCGTATGTTCATTGACCTCGAAGAACTGTCGCCCGCCGAGTTGCGTCGATTGCCAAAGGAGGCCCTGTTTGCAGAAAGTCCAGTTTGACGATGACGAGGACACATGGGACCTCGATCAGGACGGCAATTACCTTGCACCCGGCATGGTGACAAGCAAAGAGCAGGCCGAACGCTGGCAGGACCTTGGTTATGACATGGCCGCTGGCGTTCGCCGCGAAGCCGACTTTTTGGACGCTTATGATTTGGTGCTCGACGATCCAGAGAAAGATCACAAGCAGCGACGCAGGATGATGATCGCCTATATGGATGCGGAAACCCGCATTGCACTCGAGAGTGGCGTGCCAGAGAGTGACCCGGATTTTTGGCGCATCGCCTGTGCTTACAAATATCTGGACCGTGGGTCGGGCTTCACACTTGTCTCTGGGGGTATTACGGCAACGGTGCCGATGCCGCCAGAGACCGATGGGGCTGACCTGTTCGCGCCAAGGTAGGATCCTTGCCATGATCACCGTCGAAATCAATGACGACCTGATTTCCGCCGCACTCGCCAGCGCGCAGGCCCAGTTGGGCGATATGTCGAACCTGATGGGCAAGCTCGCGGTGCTGATCGTCGATCAGACCGAACAGCGGTTTACCGAGGGCAAGTCGCCGGAGGGTGTTCCTTGGGCGCCGCGTTCAGCGGTCACCATCGCAAACTACAAGCGCCGGAAACTGGCCTATGGCGGGCTGTTGCACCTGACCGGGCAACTTTCGGGCAATCTTGGTTCGGCCTACGGCCCCGATTTCGCCGAGGTCACCACCGCCGAACCCTATGCCGCGATGATGCAGTTCGGCGGCACCAGGGCCGCCTTCCCCAATCTGTGGGGCAATATCCCGGCCCGACCCTTCATGGGCCTGTCGGACGAAAACCAGACCGACATCCTGGACACGATCGGCGAAGCCCTGGCCAGCGCCTTGACCCCTTGACCCCTTGACCAAAGGGGCCAAGCCCGTGCAGGCTTGCGCGCAAGGGCGGGTTCCGGTCACCCGCGCAGTTGCGCGGATGTTCTGACCGCGCCGCCGCCGCGATTATGGCGGCATGATCAACCCTGCCCCCCCCCTGACCACCGCCACCATGGCCGCGCTGGACCTGCCCCAATCGGGCGAGGTGCCGGACTGGGTGCATCTGCTGCCCTCGGCCAGCGGCGAATTGCGCACCTTTGACGGGCGCGGACCTTACCGTGTCGTCGATCCGGCTGCCGTGATTGCGGCCTCGTTTGCCGCTGATCCGCGTGATGCGTCGGGTCTGCTGGTGGACGAAAACCACGCGCTGGAGA
>JBAXXO010000470.1:0-1931 GCA_037127855.1 Alphaproteobacteria bacterium | reverse complement strand
CTTGCCTGTCTTGGGTTGCACTCAATCTGAATCCGATTAAACGCGACACGCTCTAACGCAGCCGTACCTTGCTGCGCGCCGAACGCCCTTCGGCGTCAATCACGCTCAGGGTTATAAAGCCCTTGCCCAAGGCCGCCAGCATTGTTTCACGCGCCTTGCCCCCGGTCGATACCGGCAGCCCATCTGCCAGCCATGTGAACGGCGCCGTGCCGCCCTCGACTTTGACCATCAGCCCCTCGGGTAGCAACTCGACCTCTGACCCATCAGGTGGAAAAGCCACTGCAGGAGCGCTGGCGTCCAGCCCAAAGGCCGCAACCCGTGACCGGAAATGCCGCAAGGGCTGCGGCAGTTGCGCATTGGCCAGCAGCAGGGTTTCGGGAGGGGCCGCGGGCTGTGGGGTCAGGTCGGGCTTGGCGCGGGCAAAGGCCTCGTAAAGCACCGGTGCCGCAAGATCGGCCCCAAAGGCACCCGGCACTGGTGTCCCATCCGGTCGCCCCATCCAGACGCCGATCACGGTCCGGCCATCAAATCCGATCGCCCAAGCGTCGCGGTGGCCATAGGACGTGCCGGTCTTGTAGGCCAGCCGGTTTTCCGGGGCGGCGGGTGGCGGCGCCAGACCCGCCAGAATATCAGCCACAGCCCAAGCCGAACTGCGGGTCATCACAGGCTGCCCCTGCTTGGGCGCTACGCCAGAGCTATGCGTCAACGGCAAAGTCACACCACCCCGGCCGATGGCAGCATACAGTTGCACAAGATCCTCCAGCGTCACGCCAATGCCGCCCAGCGCAATCGCAAGTCCAGGCTGACCCTTGGGCAATTTGAACCGCATCTGGGCGCGGTCCATCGCCTGCAAAAGCTTGGCTGGACCCAAAGCCTCGGTCAGCGCCACGACGGGGATGTTCAGGCTTTCCTGCAACGCCTCGCGCACGCGGATCGTGCCACGAAAATGCCGGTCGAAATTCTGTGGACGATAGCCGTTGAAATCACTGGGAACGTCGTCGATCAGGGTTTCGGGATGGGCCAGCCCTTCATCAAAAGCCAGGCCATAGACCAGCGGCTTCAGCGTCGATCCCGGACTGCGCAGCGCCGTCGTCATGTCGACAAAGCCCTGCCGCTGGTCGGCTTGATAGGCCGCCGACCCGACCGAGGCCAGGATCTCGCCCGTCCGCGTATCGGCCACCACCATGGCCACCTGCAACCGCGCGCCCTGATTGGCGACCGTATCGGCGGCCAGACGTTCCAGACTGCGTTGCAGATCGCGGTCCAGCGTCGTTTGATGCCGCGGGCCTGCGGTCTCGGTTAGGACGCGGTCTGACAGATGCGGTGCCAACGCGGGAAACGGGCGCCTCGCCGTTGGCACTGCCTCGGTCTGGGCGGCGGCCGCTTGCTCGGCGTCGATCAGATGCGCCCGCAGTCCGCGCTGCAGCACACGGGCGCGGGCCATGCGCGCGAGGTCGGGCGCTCGGTCGGGTCGGCGGGTCTCGGGGCTTTGCGGGATGGCAACCATCAAGGCGGCCTCGGCCACGGTCAGACGGCGCGGCTCCTTGCCGAAATAGGTCAGCGAGGCCGCCCTGATACCCTCGACATTGCCGCCATAGGGTGCCAGCAACAGATACAAGTTCAGGATTTGATCCTTGGTGAGATGCCGTTCCAGCGCAAGTGCCAGCCGGATTTGGCGCAGCTTGCCGGTCAGACGGCCGGTGCCTGACGCCTCAAGCAATCGGGCGACCTGCATCGTCAACGTCGACCCGCGAAGGCGGGCCGCGTCAGAGGAGGTAGTTGTGCCGGAACGCGAGTACTTGTTCACGTCCGAGTCGGTGACCGAGGGTCACCCGGACAAGATGTGCGACCAGATTTCGGATGCGGTGCTCGATGCGATCATCGCGCGAGAAGCAGAGCTCGAGGCCGAGGGTTTCGTGTCTGAGGTGGGG
>JBAXXO010000469.1:0-1968 GCA_037127855.1 Alphaproteobacteria bacterium | reverse complement strand
CCCCCAAGCTTGCGCACCATCTGCTCGGGAGACCAGTGCTTGTGGATCAGCTTGCCGCGCACGAAGTCATGCAGCCAGCCGCCGGGGTCAAGCTTGCGCCGCCGTCCGCAGCGCTTGCGGCGCGTCCGATACTCTGCCGCGCCGCGCTGTGCGCAGTAGGGCTGGGCGGGCAGCCCTTCGGCGCGGCCACGCCGCAGTTCCCGGCCGATCGTGCTCGGCGCGCGACCCACAAGCCCGCCGATCTCCCGAAGGCTCGCACCGCGCCGATGCTCCGCAAGAATCACGCCACGTTCCTCGCCGTCCAGGTGCTTGTATCGTCCGTCCATCGCAACATCCCATGCCCTGCGGGTCGAGGGTGTTGCACTTGTAGTTTGAGTCTGGCCACCATGGACCTGTTCTTTCAACTCTGTTGGGTGGTGCTGGGGCAGGGTGCGGTAAGCGTTGGCGAATATCGCGCGATGTGTCGCAATACTTACTGGCGGGGGCGCGTTCTTGCGGTGGGGAGATTCGGGTTCTGACAGCGGGGCCACGCAACTTTCGATGTGAAATGCGTTGGCGTTGGCTGTGTCGCGCATCTCGGCGTCCTTGATCCGTCATGACACCCACAGGTTGACGATCAGCCACCCGGGCAGCATGGCTGGCCTTCTGGCAAGGGCGACTTGCACGACAAGCGACAGTTCTGCCCATCGGGTCGGGAGTATGTCGCCACGGATCAAGGGCCAAGGACGGCAGGGCGCCGCTCTGTCACAGGACGGTCAGCAGGCCAAAGGCCAACGATCCCGCCAACGTGGCCACGACCGCCGATCTGGTTCGGACAAAGACCGCGATGACCGCGGTGACGCCTGCCAGCAGCGGGGCCTGCTGGGTCAATGGTTGCCGCAGATAGGGCATGACCTCGGCCACGAACAGAGTGCCGATGGCGGCGGGGGCGGTCGCGGCCAGGAAGCGGGCCATCAGGCCGTCGGGTTGCAGCCGCGACAGGTCCATCCGCAGCGGGACATAGCGAAAGGCCCAGGTGCAGGCCCCGACGATCAGAGCGAGTTGCAGGACATCAACGCGCATCGGGTGCCCGCCGCAGCAACCCTGTGACGGCGCCGGTGATCATACCCGCCAGCAGCCCCGCCGTGGCCGAGCCATAAAGCGTGACCAGAACCGTCGCTGCCGCCGCAACTGCGATCACCGGCACCTGTGACCGGGTCAGGATCGACAACAGCAGCGCCAGAAACAAGGCCGGCAGCATGAAGCCCAGACCGGCGCTGATCGCCGGATAGGCCTGCAATGCGCCACCACCGGCATAGGCCCCCGCGACGGTTCCCGTCAGCCATGCGCCATAGGCGCCGCTGGCCAGCCCGAACATGAAAGGTTCGTCAAAGCGCCGCCCACGGGCGAGCGCGCCCAAAGCCGCGCCAAACACCTCATCGGTCAGGCCAAAGGCCCAGGCCCAGGCATGGCGCAACCGCACGCCCGGCCCCACACGCTTGAGCAGTGCCGGGCCATACAGGACGTGGCGCAGGTTCATTGCCACCAGCGTGAAGGCCGCAACGGCGAGGGGTGCGCCAGCCGCGATCAGGGCAAGCGCAAGAAATTGCGCTGCCCCGGCATAGATGATCAGCGACAGGGCAAAGGCCTCGGGCCCCGTCAGACCGGCGCGCGTGGCGGCCACGCCAAAGGAAAAGGCGATGGGCAGATAGCCCAGGATCAGCGGCAACGAGGTGACGAGGCCTGACCGGAAGCCTGAATATAAGGTCGCTTGCATGACGGCAGCTAAGGCGGGCAAGGCCCGCTTGTCAACTGCTGGGCGTGGCGGGGTAGCCCCAACCCTACCCCTATACACGGCGGACAGATACACCCCAACAGGTGGGACAGATGCCGATCAGGGTGCGGTCGCCATGGACATTGTCGACCTAGAGCGGGTTGCGTTGGGTCAGCTTCACCTGACCCAACGCAACTTGCAACATTCCCAATGGC
>JBAXXO010000468.1:0-1971 GCA_037127855.1 Alphaproteobacteria bacterium | reverse complement strand
GGCTGGCGGCCGGCGTCACCGACATGCGCAAGGGTTTTGCGGCTCTGGCGGCGCAGGCCGAGGCGGTGCTGAAGCAAGACCCGTTCAGCGGACATCTGTTCGTCTTCCGTGGCCGCCGGGGCGATCTGGTGAAGGTGATCTGGTGGGATGGCCAGGGGGCGTGCATGTTCCTGAAGCGGCTGGAGAAGGGGCGGTTTGCCTGGCCGGCAGCGACCGAAGGCAAGGTGGCGCTGACGCCTGCGCAGCTGTCGATGCTCCTTGAAGGGATCGACTGGCGAGCGCCGCAGCGGACGTGGCGGCCCTTGGCAGCGGGATAATCTGCGGGGCATGCGAGGAAAGGATTCCCACAAGGAATACAGTGGGATAAACTGCTCATATGCTCGATCAAACCCTGACCTTGCCGGAAGACCCCGAGGAGCTGCGCAGCTTCACCGCGCGGCTTGTGGAAGAAGTCAAGGCGCAGGCGATCCTGATCGTGAAGCTGCGGCACCAGCTTGCGGGACACCGCGCGCACCGGTTTGGCGCGTCGTCCGAGACGTCCGAGCAACTGCAACTGGCCTTGGAGACCAGCGAGATTGCCGCCGCAGCGATGACCGCACGGCTGAAGCTGCCGGACATCGAGGAGAAGGACAAACCCAAGCGCGGTCCGATCCCGGACCACATTCCTCGGATGGAAGTGGAACTCAGCCCCGGCACCGATGCCTGTGCCGACTGTGGCGGCCGCTTGCGCAGGATTGGCGAGGATGTGACCGATGAGTTGGAATACGTCCCTGGCCGCTTTATCGTGAACCGTATCGTGCGACCGCGCTTCACATGCGCCTGCTGCGAACGGTTCCTTCAGGCCCCGCTGCCGTCCCGTCCCATAGAGCGGGGCCGCCCCGGTCGGGGCCTGCTCGCCCATGTGCTGGTCAGCAAGTATGCCGACCACCTGCCGCTTTACCGCCAGAGCCAGATCTTCGGTCGCGAAGGTCTCGATCTGGATCGCTCGACACTGGCTGACTGGGTCGGCAAATCCACGGCCTTGCTGGAACCCCTCGCTGACGCCATTGGTCGCCATGTCCTGTCAGCCGAGGCGATCTTTGCCGATGACACGCCCATCAGCATGCTGGCTCCCGGCACCGGCAAGACCCAGACCGCCCGGCTCTGGACCTATGCGCGTGATGAGCGCCCCTGGGGCGGCACCGCCCCGCCCGCCGCCTGGTATCGGTTCTCCGGTGACCGCAAGGGCCAGCACCCCAAGGACCATCTCGCCCGATACCGCGGCTGGATGCATGCCGACGGCTATGCGGGCTTCGAGGACCTCTACCGCTCCGGCGCCATCCGCGAAGTCGCCTGCATGGCCCATGTGCGGCGCAAGTTCGTCGACATCCACCGGTCGCAGGGCTCGCCCATCGCCGAAGAGGCCATCAGCCGGATCGCCCAACTCTATGCCGTCGAGAAAGAGGCCCGAGGCTCCCCGCCGGATCGCCGCGCCGAACTGCGCCGGGCGCATGCTGCCCCGGCCTTCGATGGTCTCGAAGCTTGGCTCGCCATGCAACTCACCACGATCTCGGGCAAATCCCCCCTCGCGGCCGCCATCCGCTATGCGCTCGCCCGCATGGAGCGCCTGCGCCCATACCTCGACCATGGCATCTTGGAATTGAACAACAACGCCGCCGAACGCGGAATGCGCCCCATCGCCCTCGGCAGGAAGAACTACCTCTTCGTCGGATCAGAGTCGGGCGGCAAGGCCGCTGCAATCGCCTACACCCTGATAGAGACGGCCAAACTGAACACCGTCGATCCCCACGCCTGGCTCGCCGACACCCTCGCCCGCATCCCAGACTACAAGATCACAAAGGTCGACGACCTGCTCCCTTGGCTCTGGAACGGATAGCGGTCAGGCCGGACGGTTACGTGTTTGCGCCGTGGGTTGCAGAAGAACTCGATGTATTCCGTTCGCCTTGCGGCGAATGCCTGCAATCGCCGCAA
>JBAXXO010000467.1:0-1979 GCA_037127855.1 Alphaproteobacteria bacterium | reverse complement strand
CTTGCCCGTCAGCTTGACGGAATCCATCTTCCCGAAGCCCGGGCCAAAGAGGCCACGCATTGGCGCGCCCGCCATCCCGGCTGGATCATCTCCGTGGCGGCACACAGCCCGCGCATCCTTCACGGCGTGCCGCACGCCGATGTTTTCTTGCTGTCGCCGGTTTTTGCTACCACCAGCCATCCGGGCGCCAAACCGCTGACCCCGGCGCGGGCACGGCTGATGGCGCGGGAAACGGACAGGCCGGTGATCGCGCTGGGCGGCGTCAATGCAGACAACGCGAAATTGCTAACGGGCTTTTGCGGCATCGCCGCCATCAGCGCCCTTCAGACATGAAATTTGAAATGCACAAAGCCCGCATCCATCAAAAGACGCGGTGAGCTGTTATAGAATGTGCCCGCGGCGCGGACGTAGTCGAAACGCTGCCAGCCGATGGTCAGTTTGAGATTGGGCGTGATGGTACGGGCCAGCGCCAGCTCTGCCCCTTCCAGCTCCACGTGCGGCAAACCGGCCACCGTCACGGCGCTCGCGATTCCGCCGCCATATTGCACACTTGCCAGCCAGGCGCCCCAGTTCACACCAGCGCCCAACTCGTAGGCGTTGGTGGTGGCCGCCTGCCAGGCATTGTGAATGTCAAAGACATAGGCTTTGCTTTGCCGGCAAGACCCGCCCAACGAAACCATCACATCGTCATTGACGGAATAATCAACCCGCGCACCCGTGCCGATATCGCTGACGCCTTCCTGTCCCGGCAATTTGTGCTCGGCGCGGCCTTCCGCCAGCGCCGCATAAACCGAAACATTGGCGTCGTCCCACGCGAAAGAATAACGCGCAGAGGCTTTTCAGATATCGGCCTGGCGTCCGGGCACATGGGGACCGGCGCGCAAAAACGGCAGCACGCCCTTGCCTTCGCCCGGCGACAAGGATAGCGCCAGCTCCACCCCGAACAAATTGGGACTTTGATAAATCAGCTTGGCGGAATTGGATGATGTTCCCACTTGCGTGGTCAGCGCGAAGATCTTCGCCACCGGCTTGCCATTGCCGGGATCGCGGAACAGAAAAATGCGCGGGTCGGAAAGGCTGACATCTTCTTCGGCACGCGGGCTGCCCACCGGCAGCAGTGCGCCCGCTCCATCGGTCATGCCCATGCGAAAGGCGCCAAGCCCGGTCTTCACTTCGCCGTAAGCTTCTTCCCAGACACCGCCGTCATAGCGCCCCCGCGCCAGCGGGTCCGCCAGGCTTCCGGTGAGATGGCCCGAGATGGAAAGGCCGCTGTCATAAGACCGTGTGATGGCAGCCAGCCCCTGCACCACGCCGGTGGCGTCCAATGCTTTGCCGTTCAGAAACCCTGCGCCTGAAGCCGTGCCGCCAAGGGTGAAAACCGACTGCCCGACCGGCAATTCCAGGGGCCTGACGGTGTGATCCTGGGCCTGGGCGGTGCCCACGATCAGGCAAAGCAGGGGGGTGGCCCCAAACAGGCTCCGGACGCCGTATTTGTACATTCCCCTGATCCCATCCGGGCGATAAGCCCTTCCACCATAAGCCAAACTGGCCTTCTTGCCAGCGCCTGGCGCCGTTGCACGGGACCCACCCTGCCAGTATAGAGAGACAGAAAAGGCCGCGGCCATGAAACCCCTGTGACGGGGTTGAAGACCGGATTTACCGCACCCTAATGGGGCAGGCCAAAAGGAAGATCGAAACCATGCGCCTTCTGCCCGTCCTGTTTGTTGCCCTGGCCCTTCCCCTGGCCGCGTGCGGCTCCAGCTCCTCCACCAACATGGACACCGGCGCCACCGTCACGGGCACCAATGGCAGCCGTCTGACCCTTGGCGTCAATTCCTATCTCTGGCATGCGGCGCTGGACACATTGTCCTTCATGCCGCTGGCCTCGGCCGATCCGTTCGGCGGCGTCATCATCACCGACTGGTATGTCGCGCCCAACGCGCCCGACGAAAGATTGAAGGTCACGGTCTACATTATGG
>JBAXXO010000466.1:0-1979 GCA_037127855.1 Alphaproteobacteria bacterium | reverse complement strand
GGACTTACCACTCTGGATGGTCTGGCGGACGCGATCACCTTCCTGTAACCCGCCGACCTACTGCCCAAGACCAAGCGTTTGACGACAACAGGCCTGCCGGAAACGGCGGGCCTGTTGCCGCGTGGTGGAACGCCAGAACTACGGCAAGGCCAAGGCGCGCAAGAGCTTCCAGGTCTCCAAGCGCTGACCACGTGTCACCTGTCCAGACGGCCCGCCTTGCCGCTGGCCGTTTTGGTTTTTGGCCGGGGGTGGACCTGTGATGGGACATGACGGCGATCACAGGGCGGTCAACCGTTTGTGATCCGAACAGCCAATGACGTGATTGGACAGGCTGGATTTGCCGGTATAACATTGCGTCACGATCAATCTTTGACACCTCAGAAAGGGTCGTAACATGTCTGTTCCACAGGATTTCATTATCAATTCCACCGAGATCACGGGGGGTTACGACGAGAATGTGACTGTCACGACTTTGTCAGATGGCAGGGCGCTGGTCGCTTGGGTCGCCAATGGTGAACCAGACAGTGCTTATCCCAATTATTCCTTTCCCCTCATCCGCGCCCGTTGGCTGAATGCCGATGGTACGCCAGCGGGTGACGACTTTGTCGTGTCCGCGACGCAGGACTGGTCTAGAAACCCTTCGGCCTCGGCCACGGCAGACGGCAGGGTAATCGTCACCTGGGATAACGGAGAAAGCCTGCGCGGCATATTTCTGGACCCCGATGCAACCGGCACCACGACCGATTTTGAGCTGGCCACGCGCCAGGATGAATTTCAACCGGTCATTGGCCGGTACCTGTTGGATCACGAGGTGACGGCCTTGTCGGACGGTCGCTTCTTTGTGGTCTGGGAGAGCAATAATGGTGCGGACGGCGACGTCGCTGACACTCCTTGGGGGCCGGTCGGCGTTTGTGTTCAGGGCCGGTTCTTTGCCGCGGATGGCACGGCGATCGGCGACACTATGGTGCTGAACTCGACCTCGGTTGGCTCTCAGTACAACCCGGACGTCACCGAATTGTCCGATGGCCGAATTCTGGTGACATTTGCAAGCTATGGCGATGACAGCGTGCTGGCGCGTGTGATCAACCAAGATGGCAGCCTGCAAGGCCAAGATGTGCAATTGAACACCACGACCGACGGCGATCAGGAAGCTGGCGATGTTGCGGCTTTGGCGGACGGGCGTGCCGTGGCGGTTTGGTACGAGCAGGGTTCAGATAGCGATCAAACAGGGTCCTACATCCGGGCGCAAGTCATCGGTGCCGATGGTCAGCCCGAAGGTGATGATTTTGTCGTCAGTGCAGCGCTGACCAACGGGTCACTTCCCGCGATCACGGCGCTGGCGGATGGTGGTGCCCTGGTGGTCTGGCATGGAGAAAATTCCGAACTGCGGGGGCATTTGTTGAATGCCGATGGCCGGCCGGTCTCAGCGGACTTTGTGATCAGTTCGACGGTGGGATACGGATCTTCCGCGCCGGCGCTGGAGGCATTGGCGGATGGGCGGGTTCTGGTCAGCTGGAACAGTGTCGAAAGCTCCAATGGGTGGTCGGTGACGCGGGGCGTGTACTTTACGCCCGAGATGGGGGCTGACGGTGCGGATGCGTTGGCCGGCACCGCTGGCCTGGATGTGATGATGGGCCTTGGCGGCAATGACGTTCTGACCGGCGGTGCCGGCAATGACAGTCAGATGGGTGGCACCGGGCAGGACAAGCTGGTGGGTGGGACCGGCGACGATCTGATGCTGGGCGAGAATGGCAATGACGCTCTGACCGGGGGTGTGGGCGATGACAGTCAGATGGGCGGCACCGGGCAGGACAAGCTGAACGGCGGCAGCGGCGATGACGTGATCATGGGCGAGAATGGCGCGGATGTTCTGACCGGGGGTGTTGGCGATGACAGTCAGATGGGCGGCACCGGGCAGGACAATCTGAACGGCGGCGCTGGCGAAGATGTCCTGACCGGCGGTGCGGGACGTGACATCC
>JBAXXO010000465.1:0-1985 GCA_037127855.1 Alphaproteobacteria bacterium | reverse complement strand
TTCAACAGCACCAAGCCGCCGCGCTTCATCCCGGCGTTGATGCCTGTCACCGGGTGGGCCAGTTCTGCAATGTCGGACATGCGGCCCGCCACCGCCACACGCTGGCCATCAACGTACATTGCGCCCGCGTACAGGGTGACGCCTTCGGCGTAGTAGAACGGCAGATCGCCAAGGATATAGGTTGATTCCTTGGCGATGAATTGCGCGGTGTCGTTATCGATGCCCTTGGGCGCGTCCAGCATCAGGCGCAGACGCCAAGCATCTTTCAGCGAATAGTCGTTGCGGCCATCGGCCACCCCATCGCCAAAAGGCAGTTGCGCGCGTTTGGCCAGAGTGTCGAAGCGCGCTGTTTTGCATTCTGTAGCAATCAGCAGGGCGGGGCGTTTCATCGGCTTCTCCGGGAAGCAATTCTAACTGTCACAGTGGACGTTACACCTCGTCCGCCCCGCTGTCAACGGCCATGTTGAAAGTTTTCGATTGGGCCGAACATTGGGCCAAACGGGAAGCAGTCACCCGCCCCCCGTGTCCGTCGCCTAAGCCGCCCTTGTCCTGCCCAACTCTTCGAGATCGGCCACCAGCTTTGCCGATGCAGCGACGGCCACCTCCAGCACGGCCAGACCGGCGGACAAGTCGCGATTCCGCTGTTTGTCCGGGTGATGCATTGGCATGTCTTCGATCAGGGTCTTAATGCCGTGCAGCAAGTTGGAAAGTATCAGGGCATCGCGGGTATCCGGCCATAATTGGCCTTCATGGTGCGCAACACCCTTGCATCTGGGTTGGCCTCATAACCGTCTTGTGTGACCCGTTCCAAATACAGGCGTGACCGGACAGAGTTGTTCCAGCCGGTGCTGCCCGATGTGCCAGAACCGCTATTCAGGCCCGACAGTGACGGGTGGGCCAATAGGATCACGGCGCATTTGTACTTAATCGCTATGGCCGACAGCATACCGATGAATTGCCGCGCCTGTGCCCGGTCGTTTTCATTGCCGGGGAACAGATCGGCCAAGGTGTCTAGGACCACAACGGCAGGCTGTTCTGCCTCAATCCAGCGGTGCAGCATCTTGATGCGCGCAGAGCCGCGCAGCTTGCCGGTAGGCCCGTCCACCAGTGCTAGGGTGGCGTCCTGACCTGCAAAGGATTGATAGGTCAGGTTGGGCAGATCAGACAGCGACAGGCCCATGCTATCGGCCACCTTGTCAATTCGGCGGTGCAATTCGTCGTCGTCATCCTCGGCAGAAAAATAGATCGCATTGCCAGCCGTCACCTTGCGGCCAAGCCATGTTGTGTCTGATGCCACCGCGATAGCAAGCTGCATGGCCAAGAGGCTCTTGCCGGTGCCGCCGTCTCCATTAAGGCCCGTGACCTTGCCCATCGGGGCAACCTCATCCACAAGCCATTGCATGACAGGGACCGGCTTGCCGTCGAGGTCGGATGCGCGGCGATAGGTCAGCGGGGCGTCCTGCGTAGCGCCTGTAGGGTCTATGGTGCTATGGTGGCCGGATGCCTTGCCCGCATAGCCCAAGGCCCCAGGATCGCACCCCATGGCGTCACAGAGCCACAGCGCCGCCTCACGAGCATCAGGCGCGCCGCCCCATTGCTGGACAGCATCAATCGCGGTCAGGCCAGTTTCGCGGCCAAAGTCCTGAATGCCGGTAGGGGCGAATGACAAGTCCTCTTGCAGGTTGCGCCCGATTGCCGCCGATGTGACACGCCAAGCGCCGGTCGAATGGTGGTAGATCGCTTGCGGGAAAAGCCGCGTCACCCATTGGTCGAGGCTGGCCAGCGCCGCCTCGTTCACGTTGCGCCAAAACCCGCCGGTCTTGACGCCGGTGTCAATGCGGAACTTGATGTCTTGGGTCTTGGTTTTTTTGTGGGCTGCAATCCGATCTTGCAGCTTGGCGATGGTGCGGGGGGCGGGGTTGATTGCGTCCGGCGTCCCTGCCACCTGATTGCCGGTGATGGTCAGAAACCGCCCGCCGACATAC
>JBAXXO010000464.1:0-1991 GCA_037127855.1 Alphaproteobacteria bacterium | reverse complement strand
GCAGTTCCTGAAGGACAACGGCGTGAAGGTGCTGGGCGAGCCCACCTCTTATACCGATGGGCCGAACCTTGGCCTGACATGGTGCTATTTCCTGACACCATGGGGCTTGCAGCTTGAGGTGGTGTCGGCCCCGACGGGCACCGTCTTTGACAATCAGGCCAAGGCTGCGGGGCGCCGGCGTCTGTTCGACCCGTCGCGCCCGGCCGAAACCCTGATCTGACCCCAAACGCCCCGCTCGGACCAACGGCGGGCACCGCTTGAAAGGAAATTCACCATGACCCTCGTGTCCATGGCCCCGATGCTGCGTCATGCCCGTGCAAACCGCTACGGGATTGCGGCCTACAACATGATCGACTTCAACAGCGCACGCGCCATCATCGACGGGGCAACCGAGGCGAATGCCCCCATCATCGTGCAGGTATCGGTCAAGACGGTCAAACACTGGGGCTATGCCCATGTGGCAACCTGGGTTCGTATGCTGGCCAATGACGCGCCGGTGCCGGTGGCCCTGCATCTGGACCATTGCACCGACATCGACGTGCTAAAACGCTGCATAGATGACGGCTGGACTTCGGTGATGTTCGACGGATCGGCGCTACCTTATTCCGAAAACCTTGCAAAATCTCGGCAGGTCTATGCCCTGACGCAGGCGGCAGGCGTGGGGCTGGAGGCCGAGATCGGCGCGATTGGCGGGGTCGAGGATGACAAGGTCGTCAATGATGACCAATCACGGCTTGCCAATTTTGACGAATGTGTCAGCTTTGTCAAAGACATGCCAGACCTTGCCGTCTTTGCCCCCGCGATTGGCACCGCGCATGGGTTTTACAAGGGCGAGGCCAAGATCGCCTATGACCTGTTGAAGCGGATCACCGATGTGATCCCAATTCCGATCGCGTTGCATGGTGGCACTGGCCTGACGGATGAACAGTTCCACCGCTGCATCGCCTTGGGCTGCGGCAAGGTCAACATCTCGACCATGCACAAAAGCCTGTTTATCGACGGCTTTGTGAAGCTGCGCCAGGAGAAGCCGAAATTGGCCGAACCTTTGCCCTTCATCGACGCGCAGCATGCCGCGATGAAGGCCGACGTTCTGGGTGCGATCCGCACCTTTGGATCGGCGGACCGTGCGACAGAGGCCGCCCATGCCGCGTGACATGCAGGCCCTGATCTTTGACTGCGACGGTGTCTTGGTCGATACCGAACGCGACGGGCACCGTGTCGCCTTCAACGCGGCCTTTCGCGCTGCAGGGTTGGACACTGAATGGTCGGCGGACCGCTATGGCGAACTGTTGTCGACCGGGGGCGGCAAGGAACGGATGCGGCGGCATTTCGACGAGACCGGCTGGCCCGAGGGTGACCGGGAAGCGTTGATCCTGCGTCTGCACCACACAAAGACCGACTTGTTCATGCAAATCATCGAAGAAGGTGGCCTGCCGTTGCGGCCGGGCGTGGCCCGCATGGTGGATGCCGCTTTTGCAGCGGGGCTGGAGGTCGCCGTTTGCTCGACCTCGAACGAGCGTGCTGTGGCCGCCGTGGTCCGCGTCTTGCTTGGGCCAGATCGCGCAGCGCGCATCCACATCTTTGCGGGCGACGCCGTGGCGAAGAAGAAGCCTGATCCGGCAATCTACACCCTTGCCGCAACGACGCTGAACCTTGATCCGGCGGCCTGCGTGGTCATCGAGGATAGCCATATCGGGTTGCGCGCCGCCAAGGCCGCCGGGATGCACTGCATCGTGACCAAATCCGCCTATACCCGGGACGAAGACTTCCAAACCGCAGACCGCATCGTTGCGGATCTGGACCAAGACATCACCATGCCCCTTTGCCAATCGCTCGTGAAACAGGAGAGCCCCATGCCTTTGACCGTGATTGCCGCGCTGAAAGCCCTGCCGGGCCAGGAAGCGGCGTTGTTTGCTGAACTTTCCGCGCTGATCGCGCCCACACGGGCGGAAAAGGGCTGCCTTCTTTACGAGATGCACCGCAGCCATGAA
>JBAXXO010000463.1:0-1996 GCA_037127855.1 Alphaproteobacteria bacterium | reverse complement strand
GTGGTCGATGCCACCATCAAGCTTATACAAGACCCAAGATGCCACCGAAGGATCGGTGACCAACTTGGTGGCGCGCCCGATCAGGTCGTCAAAGTCGAGCCAGTTGTGTTGTGCCTTGCGTTCATCGTACAGCGACAAGAACGCGCTGGCCAAGTTATGCAGCGCGGCCGTCTTGGTGGCCGCCTGAAGCGCAATGCGGCTGGAACGGGCCAGTTCGACCCTGCGCATCAACGCGTCAAGCCGGGGCAGCAGGGGGCCGAGGGCGGCCCGGCTGAGTTTGGTGGGAAAAGAGCCTATCTTGGCGGTAAAGGGGAGTGATTTTGTCGCACCCTCGCCAAACAGAAACACCTGTTCCATTTCGATCAGGGTGGCAAGGTCAGGTTCCGCCAGATCGAGCGTGGAAAGGCGGGCATAAGCCTTGACGTCGTTGGCACTACCACTGGCCAGGATGTCCAGAACAGTGGCGATCCATTTCGCCTCATCATCACAAAACACATCAGTCAATACTGTTTCGGTGCTGGCCTTTCGATCAAGATCGAATAGGTCGGCCAAGTCAATCGCCCGGCCAAACCCGTCGCGGCTTGCAACGATCTGTTCCATCAGCCCGCCAAAATCGGTGCCAGAAAACTCTTTGGCGACGGCGGCAACCAAGGGGGCGGACATGCCGCTACACATCTGTTCCAGAATATCTTGGCGCAACAGGCGTCCGGTGCGTTCGTCCAGTTCCGTAAAATGGGGCGAGACGCCGGCCTCCAGCGGAAAGCGCCGCAGCAAGGACGCACAAAAGCTGTGAATGGTCTGGATGCGCAGACCGCCGGGTGTTTCGATGGCGCGGGCAAACAGGCGGCGCGCACGGACCAGGTGTTCACCATCGCTTCGGTCGTCGCCAAGATCTGTCAAGGCAGCACTCAGGTCCTCGTCGGACTTCATGGCCCAAGTGCCAAGCGTCTTGAACAGACGATTCTGCATCTCGCTGGCGGCGGATTTGGTGTAGGTCAAGCACAGGATGCGCTGTGGTTCGACGTCTTGCAACAACAGGCGCGCCACGCGGTCAGTCAGAACGCGAGTCTTTCCCGAGCCTGCATTGGCGGAAAGCCAGGTCGATGAATTGGGGTCCGACGCGCGGACTTGCCGGACGGTCGCATCATGCGGCATCGTCACCACCCCGCAAATCCACAGGCTGCGCCCGGTCTGACATCTGCCATTCGCCAAAACGCGAAAGGTGGTCGTAATCCAGCGGGAACCTGGTCTCAAACACAGCGCGACGGGCGACGTATCCGGTTTCCGGCCCCGCATAGGCCCTTATCAATTGCGCAAAACGCGCCCATTCTTCGCCAATCATGTCAGCATCAAGTTCGGTTTCAACGGCTTTTTCGCCGGAACCAAGGCCGATATAGGTGATCCGCGCCACTTCGACGGGGCCCAGTTTCGCAAAGCCGCCTGCTTCGGCCATGGCAGCGGCCAGCAACAGTTGCTTGTCAAACACCTCTTGCTGGGCTTTGGTGGGCGGGGTCCCTGTTTTGTAATCCACCAGATGCAGGCGGCCATCTGGCAGCAGGTCGATACGGTCAGGGGTTCCCATCAACGTAAAGCCAGTGTTTCCGACGGCGACGGCGCCGCGCTGTTCCAGCAGAACAGGCTTTCCGTCATACTTGCCGTCGTGGCGCAAAAGGTGGCTTACAGCACGTTCCAACCTTACCAGCCAAAGCAGTCGGGCCGAGGGGAAGGGCGTGCCCTGTTGCATTACGGCGGCAGCGATGGCCAACAGACGTTTGCGCGCATGATCGGCGGATTCAAAGTCAGGCTTGGCGCGCACGAAATCCTCAAGAATCTTATGAACCAAGATGCCTCGGTCACGGTCTTGGGGGGCGTGGCGCAGGGGATCCAACGGTTTTAGGTTCAGGATGTAGCGGGCATAAATGGCATATGGGTCACGGATCAGGGTTGCGATCCGCGTCAGCGAAAGCTGGTTTGGCCGTGCGGCCAAGGGTGGGCG
>JBAXXO010000462.1:0-1997 GCA_037127855.1 Alphaproteobacteria bacterium | reverse complement strand
CCGCCGCACTGACCGCCTCGCGCGCCGCCTTGCGGTTGGTCGCGGCTTGCCGGATGCCGTCAACACTGCCATAGGCACCGCGCGCAACCGGCTGGATACCCTCGCAAATCAACTCATTCTTGGCATTCCAAGCCAAGGCCGGGGCACTGAAGTCATCGGCAACGCGGCCCACAAGGATTTCACCGGTCTTGTGACAGGGCAACAGGTCCTGTTGCATATCGGGCGCGCCATAGGTCCAGGTGTCAATGGTGACCTGTCCCCAGCGGTTGACCTTGACCGGCGTAGAGATCAGGCCGGACAGGTAGAGTTGCCGCTGGGTTGGGGTCCACTTGACCCGCTTTGCCAGCAAGGCTTCAAACACCGCCTGATAGGACCGGCCATTCATGCCCTGCCCGCGCCGCCCCGGCTCGGCATTGTACCGCGCGACTTCCCGCTCACAAACCGCCTGCGCCGTCGCGATCGACACCGGCACGACACTGGAATCGGGCGCGGCCCCCGGCTTGTGCCCGGCATGGGCAGCCTTGAACTCGGGCCGGTCATCAATCACCCGCGACAGGCTGGCAAAGATGCGCTCGGCCGTCTTCGCCTGACCATTGCCCGGCAAGGCAAAATGAATAGCAATGCCACGGTGATGACAGATGCCCAGCGGCTTCAGACCGTCACCAGATCAGGCCATTGCCAGCCGAACTTGGCCGAAAGGTCGCGCACGTCTCGCCATGCCGACTTGATCTTGAAACCCTCGCCCGCGTCACGAATGATCGTCATGAACAATGATCAGGCCGCGTCTGACATGGCCACTTTGGGTGCCCCGTCGCGCGAACAATCCGCCAAAAGGGCCTGGGCGAAGTTGACAGGATCTACCCCTTCAACCGCCGTTGAAATGCGGCCTAAAGAGGCCTTTGAAGTGCCCTCTCCCCCATGCCGCCCGCGCAAGATCGCCACCTTTTCCGCCTAGGTCACACCCGCGCCCAAGGTCATCAGATCACGCGCGATTGCCGCCTTGCGCTCTGCCACATCGCGGATCTTGGGCGTTGCCTGGGCATGGTCCTGATGCGCCGCCTCATCATGGGTGCCCAGCGGCAACCCAGCGGCGGTGATGTTGCGCTCGATGACCGCGCGGCGGACTTCGGGCGGCAGGTCGGATAGGGCGAAGGTGAAGCGGTTCTTGGTCTTTGATAGCCAAATGCCGGAATTTTTCAGCCATCGTTGACAGCCACTTGCCGTCGTAGGCACGCCAGATAATCCGACAATGTCTGCGACGGTCAATTGCACGGCCACTTGATCCCTGCCGCCTAAGTGACGCGCGCAACCAAGGCAGACGCCGTGTCAGCGTTCCAACCGCCAAAAATGCATCTCGGACGTTCTGGATGTGCAGCAAGTTCGATCTGCACCAAGCGTTCAAGGACCTTCCTTGGCCGACGAAGGCAGCTCTGACCTTCACTTAGCGGGCCTTGCCCTGTGCAACTGTCGTGTTAGACGATGACACATCGGCCTCGAAACAACCTACAATACGAGGCCATGCATACAAAGCGGTGTTGTCAATGACGGATCAGAAAGCAGACGCCCGATTGGGTGAACGTTTGCATGTGCTGCGGATAGAACACAGGTTGACGATTGCTGATATGGCAGAAAAGTGTGGTTTGCCAAAAAGTTCTCTTGAAAGTTACATGAAGCTTGAAGGGGCTCGAAAGCCGGGTGTCGAGGCTCTTGTTTCTATCGCAACCGCGTTTGCAGTTTCCGTGGACTGGCTTCTGGGCTTGTCTGGAGTCAGGCCCTCTCAGACGGCCAAGGCAATGGACCGGGCGGTGGCGTGTATGGTGGTGGTGGACGCGCTGCTGTCACGGTTGGCCGATGAACCACCCATTGATTTCATTACATGATTTTCTACGCCCGGCCGCCCTAAGCCGCAAAACGCGCCCAAACCACCCCAAACGTACCAAACCTTGGGAAACCCGCCACCCCGGGACAAAACAGCCCCCCCCCAGAATACTTGAGCC
>JBAXXO010000461.1:0-2015 GCA_037127855.1 Alphaproteobacteria bacterium | reverse complement strand
CTAAAGCCTGCTGAGGTCGACCAGTCTGGCACCCGGGCAGGCCGCGACGGCGATGTCGCACAGGTGATGATGATGGGTCAGGTAAATCACCTGTCCGCTGCGCGACATCTGGCCGAGCAGCCCGAAGGCCCGTGCGGCGCGGGCGTCATCGAAGGTTTCCATGATGTCATCGGCAATGAAGGGCACGGGGGCGCGGGATTTCGCCAATTCATGATAGCCTGCGATGCGAAGGGCCAGGTAAAGCTGGAACCTTGTCCCCTTGGACAGATCAGTCGCCAGTTTCGAGCCACCCTTGGCGGGCAGGGCGACAAGCACCTCATTGCTGCCATCGGGCTGGGCGGCAAGGCCGGTATAGCTGCCATCGCTGAGGGCGCAAAAGGCGTCTGAGGCGCGGGCCAGCATTGCGCTGCGGTGACCCTCGCGGTAGCGGCGCAGGCCCTGTTCAAAAGCGATCAGGCCAAAGCGGCCGGCCAAGTAGCTGCGGGCCTGATCTTGCAATTCATTCAGAAGATTGGCTCGTTCCGCAACAAGGCGCGCCACGGCATCATCGCCGCCGATGGCCAGCAGGGCGCGCCGTGCCTCGGTCAGTTCGGCCCATCGCGCCTCGGACGCCGCACGGGCAAGGATCTGTTCGTCTTGAAGGCGGGCGGCGTCGGTTTGCAATTCTTCTGCGCTGTGCGGGGGGGTGTCGGCCGAGTGGGCCGGGTTCTGGGCCAATTCGGCTTGCAGATCGGCGATGTCGCGGCGCAGGGCATCTGCTTGCAGGCAGGTGTTCAGATGATCGGTCAGGGTGCCCTGCCCTGCTGTGACCTGCCCCAGCGCGCCCTGCCCCGGCCATTCCAGCCGCGCGCCCAGAGCCTTGCGCTGCACGGTCAGGTCGGCGATGTGCGTTTGATCTGCGGCCTGCGCGGCCTGATCACAGTCCATGTCGGCGGTAACGGTTGCATGATCCCTTTCGGCCTGCTGGGCGGCGGTCAAGCGGTCGATCACACCGGGCCACTCGGTGTTTGCTTGCAGAGACAGGGCTACGTAGACGGCGCTTGCCGCCGCGTGAAAGTTGGCGCTGTTGTCGTGCATCTTGGCGATGCGGTCGGCCAGTTCGGCGCGTTCAGCCTCAAGCCTGGACATGGCGTCAAGATCATCCAGCAGGGTTGCAAGGCCGGGGTCGTCATCGGGATGATCGACAAGGTCTGTGCCGGTGCAGGCGGAATGCCAGTCGTGTCGCCAATCGGCCAATATCTGCGCGGCCTTGGCCACCGCGGCGCCGCGCTCGGTCACGTCGGCGCGCAATTCGGTCAGGCGCTGGGCGATCTGGCGGGATTGCTGGGCGGTGTCGAGGCGGGCCAGAGCTTCGGCCATCAGGGGGGGCAGGCCCGCCGCGGGCGAAAGGGACAGCAGGGCGGCAAGCTGGGCGGCAGATTGTGATAAGGTGGTGTCGGCAGCGGCAAGGTTGGCCTCGGCCTGTTGCAGGGCCGCGCGGGCGGCAAGGGCCGTGTCACGCAAGGCAAGCCAGCCCGCCAGGTCGGCGATGCCCACGCCCGGCAGGCCAAGGCGGGCCGTGCCTGCCGCGATGGCGTCTGCCAGCGCCTGACGGTCGGCAAGACAGGTCTGACAGGCGGCCTCGGCCTGTGCCAGATCATGGGTCAGACGGGCGGTGGTCTGCGCCATGTCGGCGGCGCGTTGGGCGGCGGCGCTGGCCTCGGCCAGTTGCAGGGGCGGGCGGTCATCAAGGCGCGGGGCGGTTTCAAAGGCGGTGGCGGTGGCGGGCGTCAGGTTGGCCAGATGGGCGGCCCATGCCGCCTCGCGCCGGGCGCGGGTTTGGGCGGCGAGGGTCAGCGAAGGGGTGGCGGCGGGATCGGCGGATGCAGTGGTGTGGGCGGCAAGGTCGGTGCGGCGGCGGGTCACGGCCTCGGTCGCGTCGCGCAGGGTGCGGGCGGTGGTCTGGTCGGCGGTCTGCCACGCGGTGATCTGCCAAGGTGCCGGCACCGACAGCGCGGCCAGTTCGGCGGCGGTGC
>JBAXXO010000460.1:0-2040 GCA_037127855.1 Alphaproteobacteria bacterium | reverse complement strand
TGCAAAACCTGACTCACGCCCGCAATCCGGTGGCCAGCCCGCGCGAACATGCTTGCATCCATAGCAGTCGGTCGTGAATTGGAAAGCATTTTGGTCAGACCCAGGCTCATTCTGGGCGTGCTGGAGGTTCTGGTTGTGCCGAATACCGTCGAGTTTCAAGATAAAACGAAGACAGGAGGCGCAGGCGCGTTGAACCACCCCGGGTTTACCGGATGCCAATACTCTCTGAGAATTCGGCGTTATGAAACAGACATCAAAGACGAGAAGCGTGAAGCCATATTCACCCGAGTTCCGCGAGCGCGCCGTGCGGCAGGCGACGGAACCGCCAGCGTTTCGACAGACTCCAGCATGCAATCCGCGCCATCGGCGACTGGATCAGCTTCTACAATACCAAACGCCGACATCAGGCGCTGGACAGGAGAATGCCAACTGAGGCCATCGCAGTCGCGACTTAACTTAGGCAGTCTCCGCTGGGCCAGGACGATAGTCGCCTTTCGAAAGCAATCATGATCGTGATCGCTTCAAGGGCATCTGTTTCTTTTGGTGCTTGTTTCTTTGATGGTTGAGCCCGGCATTTCAACGCTTTGCTAACCGCTTATGCGGCAAATTGACCGTGGACGTGAACAGGGATCAGCGATGGCACTGCCCGGCAAGAGCATCATCCGCCGCAAGGTGGCGGCAACAAAAGTGGCGGCGGTGACCGGGGGCCCGGGGGCCGACCGATGCTGGCGGGTGGCTTTGGCTCGTGCGGTGCATAGCAGGTTTCAGACCAATCTGGATTTTCGGTCACTGACAATTGATCGCAGGTCTCTCGCCGATATTGTCGAAATTGTCCCTGCCCGCGCTTTGATTGCCGTGTTGGATGGACCAAATGAGGGTCTGGGTTTTATCGCGCTCGACCCGCAGGTCATGGGTGGGTTCATCGAGGCGCAGACAATCGGCAAGGTAAAATCCACGGATCTCGTCGCGCGCAAGACCACCCGCACGGACGCTGCGATGGTGGCAGGCGTGATCGACGGGGCGTTGCGAGGGTTGGAGCAGGGATTGGCCGAGGAGGCGGATTTGATTTGGGCCGGCGGGTTTCGCTATGCCAGTTTTCTCGATGATCCACGTCCGCTTGGCCTGCTGCTTGAGGATGCCGACTATAAGGTTCTGCGGGCCGAGGTTGACCTGGCCGGCGGGGCACGGCGCGGAGAGATATTGTTGGCCTTGCCTGCTGAGGGCCGTGGAACTGTTTCGGCCACCAAAGTTGACGGAAGTACGGTTCCGGAAGCGGGCAACGCCTTCATTCATGCGTTTGCCGACCGAGTGAACGGAGCCCAGTGCTGTATCGAGGCAATACTGGCCCGACTGACAATGCCACTATCTGATGTGATGAACATGTCAAAGGGCATGGTCTTGGCGCTTCCCCAAGCCGCGCTGAACCAGATCAGCCTTGAAGGCTTTGACCGTCGGCGTGTCGGTGAGGGTAAACTGGGTCAAAACAGGGGTATGCGCGCGGTCAGGCTGAGTGACGCAGCGCAAGACGGCGCGGACAACCCGGAAGGCTTGGTCGCAACCCGCGTTTCTGACCCGCAGGGCTCTAGCGCCGGTTTTTCAATGGCTGGAGGCTTTGACACCGAGGGGCCGGATATCGGCGGTACGTTTCCAGCCACGGATCTGGGCGACATCATGCTTCAGGCCACAGGAACGGATTAAGCCCCGGATAAGCTTGTCATGACAAAACTGGGCGCGCGTGAAGAAATGGAATGATCTCGTGACAGCGCCTTTGGTTCTATCGTGTTTGGTCTTGCGACCAGCGTTTCTTTGATCCTTCTCGCTGCAGCCTACGTCGTGAAGTTGCGCGGCACCGGCACGGCGCAGCTGTCCAGACTCTGCCCGCCAACCTGAATGCCGCCATGCTGCGGCACAAGATGACCAAGCTATGTTCCGAAAGCCTTGTCCAAGGGTTCAGCATGGCGAAACATCCTTGACGCGCTGCCGGGGCGTTGAGAGGGGCTGCGATTTGGGTCAAGGTGGCGGCGCGGGTTGGGGCAATCA
>JBAXXO010000459.1:0-2044 GCA_037127855.1 Alphaproteobacteria bacterium | reverse complement strand
GCCTATAACAAGGCGGACGCCTATGTGATTGCGGTTGGCCATCTGGCCGACCGGATTGGCGGCGGGGAGCCCATCCTGCACACCTGGCCGCGGGATTTGCGGGCGCTGACGCTGGTCGAGCGGCAGGAACTGCAGACCCGTTTGATGGCCGAGGGGGTCTATTCGGGCGAGGCGGATGGCAAGGTCGGGCCGCTGACGCTGGGGGCTGTCAAGGCGTTTCAGATCGGGCAGGGGATGGCACCGGATTCCTATGCCTCGCTGGAGGTGTTGACGGCATTGCGGACGCGGCAGGGTGCGGCGGTTCCGACGGTGGTGGCTGCACCGGACTAAGTGCCGCGCGTCTTTCGCCCGGTGGATCAAGACCGCGTGTTTCGACCGGATGTCATAGTGTGGCGGGCTGGTGCAGAAGCGGCGCTGATCGGCGCTGTCGTCCGGGACGGATTGGAACATACGGGGTTCACCTCGACGCAAAGCGATGAACAGGCTAAACTTGGCCCAAAGAGATTCAGGAAGGACATCCAATGACCAAGGGCGACGAAACTTTGAACGCGGGACCAACCCGGCGGGACATGTTTAGGGCAGGTGCTGCGGGTGTCGCCGGGGCGATCTTGGCCCCGGGGGCCGTTCTGATGGCACAGGCCGAAACCGGAACGTCGACAGATGCGGCGCCTGCGGGCCCGCCGCCGTCTGCCGCCGTGGCGGCTAAGGCTGTGGCTGAGGTCGAGCCTGCAATCCTGCGCATTTCGCGTGAGGTTTGGACGAATGCCGAACTGTCGCGGCAGGAAATGAAATCGCACGCGATCCATATTCGGGAATTGGAGGCGGAGGGCTTTGTCATCACCAGCCGCAACACCTCGGGCTATCCCACGGCATTCATTGCGGAATGGTCGCAAGGGTCGGGTGGGCCGGTGATCGCCTATCTGCCGGAATATGATGCGCTGCCCGGCCTTGGCAATGCCGCCGAGCCGCGTGCGACGCCGGGACCGACCGGGACCGAGGTGGGCCATGGCTGCGGCCATAACATGCTTGGTGCGGGCTGCACCGGTGCTGCCTTTGCCTTGAAGCGGATGATGCAGGCGGATGGCACGCCGGGCACGATCCGGGTTTACGGTTGCGCATCGGAGGAAGCGCAGGGGGTGAAGGTGTTCTTCGCGCGCGACGGCCTGTTTGACGACGTGGACGCGGCCTTGGCATGGCACCCGGCCCCGATCGCTGCGACGGGCGCGGTGCGCACGGCAGCCAATGACAGCGTGCGCGTCAAGTTTCGGGGGCGATCCGCCCATGCTGGTGCCGCGCCTTGGGAGGGGCGCTCGGCACTGGATGCGGCGCAATTGTTCGGTCATGCCGTCGATCAGATGCGCGAGCATATCCTGCCGACGGCACGTATCCACTTTATCTTTGAGCAGGCCGGGATGGCCCCGAACGTGGTGCCGGATTTCACGCAGGTCTGGATGATGATCCGCGACAAGGACCGGCCAAAGGTCTCGGCCATGACGGAATGGGTCCAGCAGATTGCCGAGGGTTGCGCGATGGCGACGCAGACCAAGGCCGAGTTTGACAAGTATTTCGGGGTTTGGGACCTATTGCCGAATGACGCGCTGATCGGCCGGATTCACGCCCATATGACCGCGGTCGGACTGGAGTGGACCGATGCCGAGCAGGCCTTTGCCAAGGCCTGTCAGGCCGAAATGGGTGTGCCGGAAACAGGCATGGCGCTGAAGGTGATGCCGGTCTTGGGCGAGATCACGGCGGGCGGGTCGACCGATGTGGGCGATATCAGTTGGACCGTGCCGACTGTGGTGTTCGGCTGGCCGACGTTGCCTTTGGGCATTGGCCTGCACACCTGGCCGGTGACGGCCTGTGGCGGCATGTCGATCGGCGACAAGGCCTCTCTCGCCACGGCACGGATTTTGGCGGGGGCGGGGCATGATTTGATGACGCAGCCCGACCTGCTGGCGGCGGCCAAGGCGGATTTCGTGACGCGGAAGGGGGATACCAAGTTCGTCTCGGCCCTTTCCATGGACAAGAAGCCAGAGATTCTGCC
>JBAXXO010000458.1:0-2051 GCA_037127855.1 Alphaproteobacteria bacterium | reverse complement strand
CATAAGATCAATGCGGCTGCCGATCCGTTTCAGCAGGTCTTCGACGCGGGCAAAGTCGACAAGGCCGCGCATCGCCTCTTCATGGGTGATCTGCAAGAGCAGGTGGTCGGGGTCATAGCGGCGCAGGGTGTCATAGAGGATGTCGGAGGAGAATGTGGCCTGACGCCCTGATTTGCGGCGGCCCTGATTGGCGCGCTCGATCAGGCCGGCAATCAGGGCGACGTTGCGAAAGCTGCGCTTCATCACTGCATTGCCCGCAAGCCATGTCTCGACGCCGAGGCGCAGGGTGGTCAGGTCGAACAGCGGATTTGCGTCGGTGACCGGCTCGAGACCCCAGATCATCGTGGCGTAGTCGGTGGCGACGAAGCCCAGGGGGGCGAGGTTTTGTTCCTCCATCGCCTTGGTGATCAGCAGGCCGAGGGTCTGCTGGGCGTTGCGGCCGGCGAAACCGTAGATGACGAGGTGTTCATGGCCGTCTTGCGGAAAGGATTCCAGCAGCAGGCGGTCGGGTTGGGGCAGGTGTGAGACGGCACGTTGCTGGTGCAGCCAACTGCGCGTATGGGGTGGCAGGTCGGGCCAGTCATCGGCCTGAAAACTGCGCAGGATACGTTGGCTGAGTTGGGTCGAGGTCGCGAATTTGGTGCCGTTGTACACCGCGACCTTGGGGGCGCGGCCCGGCGCGCGCGAGACCTGGACCGTCATCTCGCGCAAACCATCAAAGCGGACGATCTCGCCCCCAATCAGAAAGGTGTCGCCTGGTGTCAAGGTGGCGGCAAAGGCCTCTTCGATCTCGCCCAGCAGGGTGGCATTGCGCAGCCGGACCTTGAGCGTCTCGATGTCGATGATGGTGCCGAGGTTCTGTCTGATCAGGGCGGCGGCGCGCGGGTCGCGCAGGGACCATTGGCCATCGCGGATCATCAGGCGTTGCCAGCGATCATAGGCCCTGAGCGCATAGCCGCCCGTGGCGGTGAAATCGAGGCAGGCGTTGAAATCGGCACGGGTCAGGCTGGCATAGGGGCCGGCGGTGGTGATCTCGGCATAAAGTTGGCCCGCGTCGAAGGGGCCAGCGCAGGCGGTGGCGAGGATATGCTGACACAATACGTCGCGTGGGCCGGGGCCGCGCGGGTCGCCATCCAGATCGTGGTCGCGTACTGCATCGAGGGCGGCCTGACATTCTACGACCTCAAAGCGGTTTGCGGGAACCAGCAGCGCTTTTGAAGGGGCGTTGTAGCGATGGTTGGCGCGACCGATGCGCTGCACGAGGCGTTTGACGTTTTTTGGTGCGCCGACCTGAATGACCAGATCGACATCGCCCCAATCTATGCCAAGGTCAAGCGATCCCGTGCAGACGACGGCGCGCAGCTGGGCTGCGACCATTGCCTGTTCAACCCGTTCGCGTTGTTCGCGCGACAGCGAGCCATGATGAATGCCGATTGGCAGGCCTTCGTCATTGGCGAGCCACAGGTTGTGAAAGAAGATTTCGGCCTGGGCGCGGGTATTGTGGAAAATCAGGGTGATCTTGTGGGCCTTGATCTGCGCGAGGATGGCAGGGATCGCGTATTTGCCGCCGCCGCCCGACCAAGGCGGCGGCTCGCTTGTGACCAGCATGCGGATATCTGGATCGGGGCCGGGATCGGCCACGAGGATGTACGTATCGGGTGAAAGGAAGCGGGCGAGGGCGGAGGGGTCTTCGACGGTGGCGGACAGGCCGATCCGGCGCAGGCCCGGGGCCAGTGTGGACAGGCGCGCGACCTGCAGCATCAACTGGTCGCCGCGTTTGCTTTCGGCCAGCGCGTGGATTTCGTCGATGATGACGCGTTGCAGCCTTGCGAAAATGCGCGGCGCATCTGGGTAGCTCAGCAGCAGAGCGAGGCTTTCGGGGGTGGTCAGCAGGATATGGGGCGGGTCCGCACGCTGGCGACGACGCTGGGTGTGGGACGTGTCGCCGGTACGGTCCTCGATCCGGATCGGCAGGCCGGCCCCCTCGACCGGGTGGCGAAGGTTGCGGCGGATGTCGGCGGTCAGGGCCTTTAGCGGCGAGATGTAGAGGG
>JBAXXO010000457.1:0-2063 GCA_037127855.1 Alphaproteobacteria bacterium | reverse complement strand
CCCTCTACCAGTCCTGCCTTACAAAACCCGCTCCAGGGCCGCGATCAAGCGCGCCACGTCGCCCTCACTGGTGTAATGGGCCGCCGACATCCGCAGCACACCCTTGTCGCGGTCGATCCCCATGGCCTCGATCGGCCGCACGGCGTAAAAGTCACCACCACCACAGGCGATCCCCTCTCGGCCCAATGCCTCGGCCACCGGGGCCGCCGCCCGCCCCAGATCGACCGCCACGGTCGGCGCCCTGACGGTTGCATCGCGCGGCCCGACCAGCCGCAGATCATTGCGCGCGCCCAGATAGTCCAGCAAGGGCGCGATGACCTCGATCTCCTGCGCCCGCATCATGTCATGCACCGCGCGGTTGCGCGCCGCCGGATCGGCTGCCCCATGACCCGCCTTGCCGTCCCCTGCGGCGGCACCTGCGAAATGATGCGCATGGACCGCGTCAATGTAATCCGCCATCCCGGCACAGGCCGCGATCTGGGCATGGTCCGGCCCCGCGGGTGTAAAGCGCTTGTAAAGCGTGCCTGCGTTGAACCAATGCCCCTGCGCTGGCAATTCCGCGCCAAACTCGGCCCGGATCAGCATGATCCCCTGATGCGGCCCATAGGTCTTGTAGCTGCTGAACACATAGACATCGCAGCCCAGTTCGGCAAAATCGGGCAGGCCATGCGGCGCATAGGATACGCCGTCCACCACCGTCCGCGCCCCCGCCGCCCGCGCCATGGCGCTGATCTCGGACACCGGGTTGATTTCGGCGACCACATTGGAGCAATGCGGAAAGGCCACCAGCCGCACCCTTCCATCCGCCAGCAGGGCCTGCAACCCGGCCAGATCCAGATGCCCCGTCGCGGCATCGATCTTCCACTCGCGCACCTCGATGCCCTCTTCGGCCAAGCGCCGCCAGACACCGCTATTGGCCTCATGGTCCTGATTGGTCACCACGATCGCCGCATTCTGCCCGCGCAGCCACAGCCGCACCGCCTGCGCCAGCACAAAAGTGTTGGCACTGGTCGAGGGGCCGAACGACAATTCCTCCCGCGCGGCCCCCATCAGGGCGGCCAACCGACTGCGCGCCTCATCCATCTCGGCGCCACCCGCCGCCGAGCCCGGATAGGGGCCATAGGGCTGCACCTTGCGCTCGGTATAGAAGCGGTGCAACCGCTCGACCACCTGCACACAAGGGTAGGACCCCCCGGCATTTTCGAAAAACGCATGGCTGTTCAGCAGGGCCTGCGAAAAGGCCGGAAACTGGCCGCGTATATAGGTCATGTCCATCCGGGTCACAGGCGCTGCTCCTTCTTGGCTCGCGTTGACGGTGGCAACTCCGTGTCGCCCCCACAGACAGGTCTTCCCGCCCAGCCAGACCCATCTTCAGGCCCGACAGCCGCCAAAACCGGCAACTTCCTAGCCTTATCGCCCGCTTTTCGCCCTGTAAAGCGCCGCCTTGCGACAAAAATCCGGATTTGCCCACCTGCGATGCCGCAAAACCCGCCAAGCGCGAATTTTGCATCTTGAGCCTCGGTGCCCCACATCCTACCTTTTGCCCAAAGACCGTCGCACAGATCTCCCAAAGTCAAGGAACCGCCATGTCCCTCAGATCGCTGCTACTCGCCACCGTTGCTGCCACAATCGGCCTGTCCGGCCTCGCCCGTGCCGCCGATCCCGACCTGACCGTCTTCGATTGGTCCAGCTTCGAGGCGCAGGTCCTGATCGAGCCCTATGTCGCCAAATACGGCCAGATGCCGACCTATGCGATCTTTGCCGATGATGATGAGGCGTTTCAGAAACTGACCTCGGGTTTCAAGGCCGATGTGGCGCATCCGTGCAGCCAGATGATCCAGAAATACCGCGACGCCGGCATCATCGAACCGTGGGACATCTCGCGCATCCCCAACTATGCCGAGATTGACCCGCGCTTCACGGCCTCCAAGGTTTTCGCCGATGACACCGGCGTCTGGTTCATCCCGACCGACTATGCCTATACCGCCGTCGCCTACAACGCGACCGACGTCCCGGCCGAGGATGTCGCCTCGCTCGACGTCTTCACCAACCCCAAATATGCC
>JBAXXO010000456.1:0-2066 GCA_037127855.1 Alphaproteobacteria bacterium | reverse complement strand
AGCTGCGCTTCGCCATCCGTGAAGGTGGCCGGACCGTCGGCGCAGGCGTGGTGTCGAAAATCCTCGTCTAAAAAACTGGGGTGGGGGAAACCCCACCCTATCGCAGGTCGGGGCCCACCCCGACACAAACCCACTTGATGGAACCTATGGGCCGGGCCTGTTGCCCCGTCTACGTTCCGAAGGAAAAAGAAATGGCAAGTCAAACTATTCGCATCCGCCTCAAGGCGTTTGACTTCCGCGTGCTGGACGCCAGCACACAGGAAATCGTCAACACCGCCAAGCGCACGGGCGCACATGTTCGCGGGCCAATCCCCCTGCCGAACAAGATCGAGAAATTCACCGTTCTGCGCGGTCCACATATCGACAAGAAGTCGCGCGACCAGTGGGAAATCCGCACGCACAAGCGTTTGCTGGACATCGTTGATCCGACCCCCCAGACCGTGGACGCGCTGATGAAGCTCGACCTTGCTGCGGGCGTTGATGTCGAAATCAAAGTTTAAGGGGGCATGACCATTATGCGCTCTGGCGTTATCGCAAAGAAGCTGGGCATGACCCGGCTGTTTCTCGAGAATGGCACCCAGGTTCCGGTGACCGTTCTGCAACTGGACAACCTGCAGGTCGTGGCACAACGCACCGCTGACAGGGACGGCTACACCGCCGTTCAACTCGGCGCCGGTGCTGCCAAGGCCAAGCGCACCACCGCCGCCCAGCGCGGCCATTTCGCCAAGGCGAATGTGGCGCCAAAACGCAAGATCGCCGAATTCCGGGTCACCCCGGATTGCCTGATCGAGGTCGGTGCCGAAATCACCGCCGACCATTATCTGGCAGGTCAATTCGTTGACATTGCCGGCACATCGTCGGGCAAGGGGTTTCAGGGTGCCATGAAGCGCCACAACTTTGGCGGTCTGCGGGCCAGCCATGGTGTGTCGGTGTCGCACCGGTCGCACGGCTCCACGGGCCAGTGCCAAGACCCGGGCAAGGTGTTCAAGGGCAAAAAGATGGCGGGTCACATGGGTGCTGTTCGCAGCACCACGCAGAACCTGCAAGTCGTGCGCACTGATGCCGAACGCGGATTGTTGATGATCAAGGGCGCTGTCCCCGGACATGCCGGTGGCTGGGTCACTGTCAAGGACGCCGTAAAGAAGGCCGCTCCTGCGGGGGTTCCGCTGCCGGCGGCTGTGCGTGCTGCGGCACCTGTCGCCACTGTTGGGGGTGAAGCATGAAACACGACGTCATCAAACTGGACGGCGGCACCGCCGGCTCCATCGAGTTGAATGAGGCGCTGTTCGGTCTTGAGCCGCGCGCCGACATTCTGCACCGCGTCGTGCGTTGGCAGCGTGCCAAGGCCCAGGCCGGGACCCATTCGGTTCTGACCCGTGCCGAAGTCAGCTACTCGACCAAGAAGATCTACCGCCAAAAGGGCACCGGTGGCGCGCGCCATGGGTCCAAAAAGGCGCCGATCTTCCGCCACGGTGGCGTTGTGAAGGGCCCGATCTCGCGCAGTCATGCCCATGACCTGCCCAAACAGGTGCGGGCTTTGGGTCTGCGTCATGCCCTTTCGGCCAAGGCCAAGGCTGGCGAACTGGTTATTCTGGATGCGGCCACCATGGCCGAAGCCAAGACCGCCGTGCTGGCCAAGCATGCCCAAGAACTGGGTTGGAAGCGCGTTTTGATCATCGACGGCGCTTCGGTCGATGAGAATTTCGCCCTCGCCGCCCGCAACATCGCCGGCATCGACGTGCTGCCGACGATGGGCGCGAATGTGTACGATATCCTGAAGCGTGACACTTTGGTGATCACCACGGCGGGTATTGCAGCTTTGGAAGCCCGTCTGGGCAAAGGTGACGTGAAATGAGCGCGAAACCCGAACATTACGACCTGATCAAGAAGCCGGTCATCACCGAAAAGGCCACCATGGCGTCTGAACATGGCACGGTGGTCTTCCAGGTGGCGATGGATGCGACCAAGCCGCAGATCAAAGAGGCCATCGAGGAGATTTTCTCGGTCAAGGTGAAGGCGGTCAACACCACCATCACCAAGGGCAAAGTCAAGAAGTTCCGCGGCCG
>JBAXXO010000455.1:0-2070 GCA_037127855.1 Alphaproteobacteria bacterium | reverse complement strand
TATCACGGCAACCGATCCTGGTCATACGGGCGACAATATTCGCAATATCTCACTGGTGCCGCAGAAGTATGAGGCGCTGCATGAGGCGGGGGAGATATTCAACCCAGACTTTCTTTCCGTTGTCCAGGATGCGCGCGAGTTGCGTTTCAAGGAGTGGATGAGAACTGATGGCGCAACATCAGCAACATGGACGGACCGGGGGTTGGTGATGCGAGTTGGTACAAGGGTATTCCCGTCGAGGTCATGGTGCAGCTTGCCAATCAGACCGGGACGGAGCCTTGGTTCAACATGCCTGCCGGTGCGGATGAGACCTATATCCGCAATTTCGCGACCTATGTGCGGGATCATCTGGACCCCCGCCTGCAGGCCCATGTCGAATACAGCAATGAGGTGTGGAACTGGTGTTTTGAGCAGACGCAATGGTTTAACGTTCAGGCCAAGACGGTCTGGGGTTCGACGGATGGGGGGGCTTCGCTTGACTACGCAGCGATGCTTGCAACCAAGTCGGCGCTGATCTGGGATGACGTCTTTGGCGCTGAGGCTGAGGCGCGGGTTGACAATGTGATGGGCGCGCAGACGACAGATGTCGGGGTTGCTGACCGCTTGCTGACGGCACCGGTCTGGAAGACCATCGATCCGTCAGGCTATGTGGACCCCTCCAAGGTGTTCGATTCCCTCGCCATCAGCACTTATTTTGGTGGGTCGACCATGGGCGACGCCACATTGCGGGATGAGTTTCTGGCCGTGCTCAAGACCCCCGGCGTCGATGCGACAGCCTGGCTCGCGGCCAAACTGATGGACCCGACCTATTCCCAATCCATCCCGCAGATTGCGGCTTGGTGGGCGGAGAACAAGGCCGTAGCGGACAAATACGGGATGGACCTGGTGGCCTATGAGGGTGGTCAGCATGTGCTGCACAGCTTTGGCATCGGTGGGATGAGCGATGCCGATCTGGCGACGCTCACCACCTTCATGTCGGGCTTTGTGCGCTCTCAGGCCATGGCAGAATTGTATTATGAGCTTTGGACGGCCTGGGCCGCAGTCAGTGACGGGCCCTTCATGCAGTGGAGTGTGGATGCAGCCAGCAAATACGGGGCTTGGGGCCTGTTCAGCGCCCTTGGTGATCACAACCCCCGCGCCGATCTGCTGATGGATCTGAATGCCCATTCCACCGCATGGTTTGGCACCGGCGGGGGGGAGCAGTACCAGCAGGGTGTCATCAAGGTGGCGGCGGATGCCGGCGAGACGTTGATCGGGACGGATGACGACGACTTTCTGATCGGGGGCATCGGCAACGACGTCATCGTGGCCGGCAAGGGCCACGACGCGATCTCGGGTGGCAAGGGGGTGGATACGCTGGTTCTGACCGGCGCGCCCAGCGACTACACCCTGACCGCCGAAGGCAATGGCTACCGCCTCACCGGAGCCGACACCTCGCACTACATCAGAGGAATCGAAAAACTCCAGTTCGATGGAGGCTTCAACCTCCGCCTGGCAGATCTCCTGACGCTGAGTTCGATGGGCGATCAAGCGCCAGTCGCGACCTTGGGCAATGATGCTTTGCTGGGGAGTATAACGGATGACATGATCAATGCCCAAGGGGGGAATGACAGCGTCTATGGCGGCGCTGGCGACGATGTCCTTCAGGGCAGTGCGGGGCGCGATATCCTCTATGGCGGCATGGGCTCGGATTCGCTGTATGGTGGCGGCGGCAGTGACATGATGATCGGCGGTCTTGGGGATGACCTCTTTTCCGTCAACGCCCTTACCGATGTTGTGGTCGAGCTTGCCGGAAAAGGTACGGATCTGGTACAAAGCACGGTCAGCTGGACCCTGTCAGCGAATTTCGAGAACCTGACGCTGAAGGGGGTCGCCGAGTCTGCGGGGACTGGGAATGCCTCGGCCAATGTGATCACGGGCAATGCCGTGGCCAATCTGCTATCAGGGATGGAGGGCAACGACACCATCATTGGCGGCGATGGCAATGACGTCATGGATGGCGGCACGGGGGACGACAGCCTGGTCGGCGGCACGGGCAATGACATCTATATCGTCGACAGCCTCTTGGAT
>JBAXXO010000454.1:0-2102 GCA_037127855.1 Alphaproteobacteria bacterium | reverse complement strand
CCGCTGGAGCCGGCCCCGATATGGGCGGTTTCGATCAGGCGGACACTGGCACCGCGACGTGCTGCCTCCCATGCAATCGAAAGGCCGAAGATGCCGCCGCCGCGGATGGTCAGATCGTGTCTTGTCATTCCGGTCACCGATGCCCATGGTCCGTGCGCATCAAGGGTTAGGCCAAATGGTGCGCGACGAAAAGGCTGGGCTGGCGTGGCGGGACGGTGTTGTGCCAGTCTCTATGCGTTTTGATGATCCGTATTTCAGTCTGAATGATGGTCTGGCCGAGACGCGGCACGTGTTTCTGGCGGGGAATGATCTGCCGGGTCGGTTTTGCGATGGGTTTCAGGTGGCGGAATTGGGGTTCGGTACCGGGTTGAACCTGTTGGCGACCGTGTTGGCGGCAGAGCGGGTGGCGGGGGTGGCTGCGTTTCGGTATTGCGCCTTTGAGGCCTATCCGATGGCGGTTGAGGATATGGAGCGGGCCTTGGCGGCCTTTCCCGACATAAGGGCTGCGGCGGATGGGTTGCTGCAGGCCTGGCGGCAGGTCTGGGCTTGCGGGGCGCTGCGGTTTGATCTGGGGCGGGTCGAGGTCGAAGTGATCTTGGGTGATGCCCGGCAGACCCTGCCGCAATGGGCCGGGGCGGCTGATGCATGGTTTCTGGACGGGTTTTCGCCGGCCAAGAACCCGGAATTGTGGTCAGAGGCGATCTTGACAGAGGTCGGGCGGCACACCGTGGCGGGCGGCACCTTTGCAACTTATACGGCGGCGGGCCATGTAAGGCGGGCGTTGGCCGCTGCGGGCTTTGCGGTGGAGCGGGTGGCCGGGCATGGCACCAAGCGGCACATGACCCGAGGGCGCAAGGTGTGACACAGACAAGCAAGGGCATCGCACTGATGGTGCTGACGGTGATGATTTTTGCCGTGCAGGATGGATTTTCAAGGCTTTTGGCGGGAAATTACAACACCTTCATGGTCGTCATGCTGCGCTACTGGATATTTGCTGCCTTCGTTGTCGCTCTGGCGCTGCGGCGACCAGAAGGCCTGTGGGCCTCGGTGTGGTCGACGCGGCTGGCGGCGCATGTCTTGCGGGCACTGCTGCTGGTGGTCGAGGTTTGCCTGATCGTCTGGGGCTATACACTGATCGGGTTGATCAACAGCCATGCGGTGTTTGCCGTGTGCCCTTTGCTGGTGGTGGCCTTGTCGGGGCCCTTGCTGGGCGAACGGATCAGTCCGGCACGATGGGGGACGGTGGGGATGGGGCTGATTGGGGTGCTGGTGATCTTGCAGCCCGGAGCACGGGTGTTTTCCTGGGCGGCATTGCTGCCCTTGGCCTCGGCGGCGATGTTTGCATTGTACTCGGTGTTGACGCGGCTAACGACGCGGGACGAGCCATCGTTCCCGGCCTTTTTCTGGCCGCCGGTGATCGGGGCGGTTCTCATGACCTTTGTCGGCCTGCCCCATTGGCAGGCGGTGACGGGGCGGGACTGGGTGTTCTTGGGCATTTACGGGTCCTTGTCGGTGCTGTCGAATTTTCTGATGCAACGGACCTATGAGACGGTCGAGGCGAATGTGGTGCAGCCCTTTGCCTATCTGCAGATCGTGTTCGTGACGATGATCGGATTGACCTTTTTCAACGAGGTGCTGCAACTGCATGTGGTCGTGGGCGTGGCGATCGTAGTGCTGGCGGGGTTGGTCGCCTTGCTGCTGCAGCGGCGGGATCAGGTGGCGGCATGACCGAACAGAACACGCGCAAGGGGCTGTGGCTGATGGTGGTGGCCACGGTGATCTTTTCGTCGCAGGACGGCATCACCAAGCATCTGACGGGCAACTATCCGGTGGCGATGGTGGTGATGCTGCGGTTCTGGTTCTTTGGGTTGGCCGCGGTGGTGATCTCTTCGCGCCGCGCGGGCGGGATCAAGGCGGCGGTGGTGACGCGGCATCCGTGGCTGCAGGCGTTCCGTGGCGGAATCGTGGCGCTACAGATTTGCCTTTCGGGCTATGCTTTTGCCACGCTGGGGTTGATCCAGACCCATGCTGTGATGGTGTGCGGCCCCTTGCTGATCGCTGCATTGTCGGGACCTGTTCTGGGTGAGCGGGTGGGATGGAGG
>JBAXXO010000453.1:0-2102 GCA_037127855.1 Alphaproteobacteria bacterium | reverse complement strand
TCAAGAAAGTTGACGGGCTACGACAAGTGACCCTGCCGGATGGCAGCATTCTGTCTCGCGCCGATCTGCCGCCTGCCGACACCCGCCGTTGGGTGGCCAGCCGCAAGGCGGTTGTGGTGAAATCGGTTCAGTATGGACTGATCACCGAGACCGAGGCGTTGGAACGCTATAGCCTGTCGCAAGAAGAGTTCGGCTTTTGGCGACAGGCCGTCGAAAGCCATGGCGACAAGGCATTGCGCGTCACGGTAATTCAAAAGTATCGACAACTTTAGGTTGTTTCTTTCCGGCGTTCTGCGACAGTAACGGTGTATTAACCAATGCTGACCAGAGTAGTTAATGAACAAGGGAAGAGACGGAGCAATCTATGCGTGTACTGTTGGTGGAAGACGACCCTACGACCTCGCGCAGCATCGAATTGATGCTGACCCATGCGAACCTAAACGTCTATTGTACGGATCTGGGGGAAGATGGGATCGATCTTGCCAAGCTGTATGATTACGACTTGATTTTGCTGGATCTTAACCTTCCCGACATGAGCGGGCATGAGGTTTTGCGCCAGTTGCGGCTGTCGCGTGTGGAAACGCCGATTCTGATCCTGTCCGGCTCCGATGACACGGAAAGCAAGATCAAGGGATTCGGCTTTGGTGCGGATGACTATCTGACAAAGCCTTTTCACCGCGAAGAATTGGTCGCCCGCATCCACGCCATCATCCGACGGTCCAAGGGCCATTCGCAATCCGTGATTCGCACCGGGTTGGTCAATGTGAACCTTGATGCCAAGACAGTCGATGTTGCGGGGGCCTCGGTGCATCTGACGGGCAAGGAATATCAGATGCTGGAACTGCTCAGCTTGCGCAAGGGCACGACGCTGACCAAAGAGATGTTCCTGAACCATCTTTATGGCGGCATGGATGAACCGGAATTGAAGATCATCGACGTCTTTATCTGCAAACTGCGCAAGAAACTGGCCGAGGCGACCGGCGGTCAGAACTATATCGAAACCGTCTGGGGGCGCGGCTATGTGTTGCGCGAACCCAGCGCGATTGCCGAACCCAAACTCGCCGTCTCTGCCTGAGGCTGGACCCTTATCGCATCCCCCCTTAAGTTCGCAGCAAAGAGGGGGATGCGATGACGAATACTCAACCCGACGAGTCCATAGGGTCCCTGACCGAAGCGCAGGCACGTGACGCGCTGCAGCGTCTGGCCATGCAGCTTTCAGCGGCCAACCGCGATTACCACACACGCGATGCACCGACCCTGTCAGATGCCGAATATGACGCCCTAAAACGCCGCAACGCCGCGATCGAGGCGCGCTTTCCCGCGCTGAAACGTGCGGACAGCCCCTCGGATCAGGTTGGCGGGGCTTTGGCCACAGGCTTTGGCAAGGTTGCACACCGGGTACCCATGCTAAGTCTGGAAAACGCCTTTGCGCCGCCAGAAGTCGTCGATTTCGATGCGCGCATCCGTAAATTCTTGGGTCATGATGGCGAGTTGATCTATACGGCGGAACCCAAGATCGACGGCCTGTCGCTGTCGCTGCGCTATGAAGACGGCATCCTTGTCCAGGCCGCCACCCGCGGCGACGGCGAGGTTGGCGAGAATGTCACAGCCAACGCTCAAACCATTGCCGACATCCCGCATCACGTCCATGGTGCCCCTATGGTGCTGGAGGTCAGGGGAGAGGCCTATATGCGGCACGACGATTTCGCCGCCCTGAATGCCCGCCAGCTCTCCGCGGGCGACAGGGCCTTTGCCAACCCGCGCAACGCCGCCGCGGGCTCGCTGCGCCAATTGGATGCCAGCATCACAGCGGGTCGCCCGCTGCGCTTTTTTGCCTATAGCTGGGGCGACCTGTCAGCGCCCTTGGCCACCACACAGGCCGCCGCGATCGAACGGCTGGGCAAAATGGGCTTTTCGGTCAACCGTCTGACCATCCTGTGCCACAGTCCGCAAGACCTGCTGGACCATTACGCCCTGATCGAGGCGCAGCGCGCTACCCTTGGCTATGACATTGACGGCGTGGTCTACAAGGTCAACGATCTGGCGCTGCAGGCGCGGCTTGGCTTTCGTTCCACCACCCCCCGCTGGGCCATCGCGCATAA
>JBAXXO010000452.1:0-2102 GCA_037127855.1 Alphaproteobacteria bacterium | reverse complement strand
TTATGCGCGATGGCCCAGCGGGGGGTGGTGGAACGAAAGCCAAGCCGCGCCTGCAACGCCAGATCGTTGACCTTGTAAACCACACCGTCAATGTCATAGCCAAGGGTGGCGCGCTGTGCCTCGATCAGGGCGTAGTGGTCCAGCAGGTCTTGCGAACTGTGGCACAGGATGGTCAGAGGGTTGACCGCAAAGCCCATCTGGCACAGCCGTTCGATCGCGGCGGCCTGCGTGGTTGCGATGGGCGCTGACAGGTCGCCCCAGCTATAGGCAAAAAAGCGCAGCGGGCGACCTGCGGTGATGCTGGCATCCAGTTGGCGCAGCGAGCCCGCGGCGGCGTTGCGGGGATTGGCAAAGGTCTTGTCGCCCGCGGAGGTCTGGCGGGCATTCAGGGCGGCGAAATCGTCGTGCCGCATATAGGCCTCGCCCCTGACCTCGAGCACCAAAGGGGCGCCTTCGACCTGATGCGGGATATCGGAAATGGTTCGGGCGTTGGCGGTGACATTCTCGCCAACCTCGCCGTCGCCGCGGGTGGCGGCCTGCACAAGGATGCCACTTTCATAGCGCAGCGACAGCGACAGACCGTCAATCTTGGGTTCTGCCGTATAGATCAACTCGCCATCGTGACCCAAAAACTTACGGATGCGCGCGTCGAAATCGACGACATCTGGCGGCGCAAAGGCGTTTTCCAGACTTAGCATGGGCACCCGGTGGGCAACCTTGCCAAAGCCTGTGGCCAAAGCCCCGCCAACCTGATCCGAGGGGCTGTCCGCACGTTTCAGCGCGGGAAAGCGCGCCTCGATCGCGGCGTTGCGGCGTTTTAGGGCGTCATATTCGGCATCTGACAGGGTCGGTGCATCGCGTGTGTGGTAATCGCGGTTGGCCGCTGAAAGCTGCACAGCCAGACTCTGCAACGCGTCACGAGCCTGCGCCTCGGTGAGGGACACTAGGGACTCGTCGGGTTGAGTATTCGTCATCGCATCCCCCTGTTTGCTGCGAACTTAAAGGGGGATGCGGTAAGGGTCCAGCCTCAGGCAGAGGCGGCGAGTTTGGGTTCGGCAATCGCACTGGGTTCGCGCAACACATAGCCGCGCCCCCAGACGGTTTCGATATAGTTCTGTCCGCTGGTCGCCTCGGCCAGTTTCTTGCGCAGCTTGCAGATAAAGACGTCGATGATCTTCAATTCCGGTTCATCCATGCCGCCATAAAGATGGTTCAGGAACATCTCTTTGGTCAGCGTCGTGCCCTTACGCAAGCTGAGCAGTTCCAGCATCTGATATTCCTTGCCCGTCAGATGCACCGAGACCCCTGCAACATCGACAGTTTTGGCATCAAGGTTCACATTGACCAGCCCAGTGCGAATCACCGATTGAGCATGGCCCTTGGACCGTCGGATGATGGCATGGATGCGGGCCACCAGCTCTTCGCGGTGAAAAGGCTTTGTCAGATAGTCATCCGCACCAAAGCCAAACCCCTTGATCTTGCTTTCCGTATCATCGGAACCGGACAAGATCAGGATAGGCGTATCCACCCGAGACAGCCGCAACTGGCGCAAAACCTCATGCCCGCTCATGTCGGGAAGGTTCAGATCCAGCAAAATCAAGTCGTAATCATACAGCTTGGCAAGATCGATACCATCTTCCCCCAGATCCGTACAATAGACGTTTAGGTTCGCATGCGTCAGCATCAATTCGATGCTGCGCGAGGTCGTAGGGTCGTCTTCCACCAACAGTACACGCATAACTTGCTCCGTCTCTTCCCTTGTTCATTAACTACTCTGGTCAGCAATGGTTAATCCAAGGTTACTGTCGCAGAACGCTGGAAAGAAACAACCTAAAGTTGTCGGTACTTTTGAATTGTTGTGACGCGCAATGCCTTGTCGCCATGGCTTTCGACGGCGTGCCGCCAAAACCCGAACTCTTCTTGCGAAAGGCTATAGCGTTCCAATGCCTCGGCCTCGGTGATCAGCCCATACTGGACGGATTTCACCACAATCGCCTTGCGGCTGGCCACCCAACGGCGGGTGGCGGCAGGCGGCAGATCGGCGCGTGACAGAATGCTGCCATCCGGCAGGGTCACTTGTCGTAGCCCGTCAACTTTCTTGA
>JBAXXO010000451.1:0-2110 GCA_037127855.1 Alphaproteobacteria bacterium | reverse complement strand
GGTCCTGATGATGCGGCTGGGCGCGCAGGCATTGGACCTGCTGCTGGCCTGTGCCGAAGGTCGGTTGGACACGGCCCGCGTCAACTGGGCCGACGATCACGCCTTGACCGTCGTGATCGCCGCCAAAGGCTATCCCGGCAGCCCGGCCAAAGGCAGCGTGATCAACGGTCTGGACAGAATGCCCGAGGACAGCCGACACATGGTGTTTCACGCCGGCACCGCCTTGCGGGATGGGTTGGTCACGGCAAATGGCGGGCGAGTGCTGAACATCACCGCGCGGGGTGATACTTTGCAAGAGGCCCGCAACCGGGCCTATGCCATGATCGAGTTGCTGGACTGGCCGGACGGGTTTTGCCGCAGCGATATAGGCTGGCGGGCCTTATAGGCTTTTATCGCGCAGGCGTGGTCCTAAGGCACTGGAATTTATATAGTTTAGAGCCTAGAGACTTTTGCTTGGCAGCGTAGCCGTGGCACATTGTTGCTGAATGGGGTACAACGCAACGTTGACAGGGCGGTCAGCGCGCGGGATTGGCGGCCTCGCATGGGCCACCGTCCCATCTTGCCCCAGCCCCACCTTGCCCTTGCCAACGCTTCTGTTACATAGCGCGCAAATTGCGGGCAAAGGGCGCGGACATGCCGGTTTTGGTGATGAAATTCGGTGGCACGTCGGTGGCGGATCTGGCCCGCATCGAAAACGCCGCCCACAAGGTGCAGACCGAGGTCGCCCGCGGCTATGACGTGATCGTCATCGTCAGCGCCATGTCGGGCAAGACCAATGAACTGGTGGCTTGGGTCGATGGGACGTCGAAACTGTATGATGCCCGCGAATATGATGCCATCGTGTCATCGGGCGAGAATGTGACGGCGGGCCTGCTGGCCCTGCGGTTGCAGGAGATGGGCACACCGGCGCGGTCGTGGCAGGGCTGGCAGGTTCCGATCAACACCACCTCGGCGCATGGTGCGGCGCGGTTCATCTCGATCCCGCGCGACAATATCGACGCCAAGTTCGCTGAGGGTTTCAAGGTTGCCGTCGTTGCAGGCTTTCAGGGTGTTTCAGGCGAAGGGCGGATCACGACGCTTGGGCGGGGCGGGTCGGATACGACGGCCGTGGCCTTTGCGGCGGCCTTTGGCGCCGAACGCTGCGATATCTATACAGATGTGGATGGCGTTTATACCACCGATCCGCGCATCACGACCAAGGCGCGCAAGCTGGACAAGATCGCCTATGAGGAAATGCTGGAACTGGCCTCGTTGGGGGCCAAGGTGTTGCAGACCCGGTCCGTGGAACTGGCCATGCGCTACAAGGTGCGGCTGCGGGTCTTGTCCTCATTCGAAGAGACGGACGAAACTTCTGGAACGCTGGTCTGCGACGAGGATGAAATCATGGAATCGAAAGTTGTGTCAGGCGTCGCCTATTCGCGGGACGAGGCGAAAATGACCTTGGTCAAGGTCGAGGATCGGCCCGGAATTGCAGCCGCCATCTTTGGGCCGCTGGCCGATGCCGGGGTGAATGTCGACATGATCGTGCAGAACATCTCGGAACAGGGCGACCCGGCGGCGGGTGGAAAGCCCGGGCGCGCCTTTACCGACATGACGTTTTCCTGCCCCACCAATCAGGTTCTGCGCGCCCAGAACGCCATCGAGGATGCCGCCCGGGCCGGTTTGTTCACCTATGCCAATCTGGTGGTGGACACAGAGGTGGCCAAGGTCTCGGTGGTTGGCATCGGGATGCGGTCGCATGCCGGGGTTGCCGCAGGCATGTTTTCCGCCCTTGCGAGCGAGAATGTGAACATCAAGGTGATTGCGACATCCGAGATCAAGATCTCGGTCCTGATCGACCGCAAATACATGGAATTGGCCGTGCAGACTCTGCATGATACCTTTGCGCTGGACAAGGCAACCTGACACCGCTGCATCCATTCTTGGCGTGGTGACAGGCGGTGCGGTTGAAGGTCCCTGCGCGTCGCACAACCTCGTTGATGCCGCAGCCATCTGCCGTCGCCAGCACGATCAAGGCCCGCCGAGTGACGTTGCGCGGTGTACGATCGGTCAGCTGGGCTAGGGCCTGTTGAGTATCAGGATTCCCATCTGGTCTGATTTCTGATTCAAG
>JBAXXO010000450.1:0-2116 GCA_037127855.1 Alphaproteobacteria bacterium | reverse complement strand
CCCCCAGAACCGTCCCCGCATGTTTCCCCAGATCCGGCATCACGTCGCCCGCTCCCGCGCCAACAGCGCCATCATCCGTCGACCGCGAATCTCGGTTCGGGTGCGCAGCAACACAAGCGTTACGAACAACAGCACGAACCCCGCGATACAGGTCCATAACGGAAAGGCATAGACATTGGACACGTGCTGCTCGGCATCCATGCTCAGCGACGCACCCTGATGCAATCCCTGATTCCAGAACATCACGGCATAGCGCGACAGGAATGCGAAAACTGACCCCACGATGCACAAGACAGACGTCAGATCGGCCGCCGTATCTGGATCCTCAATAGCCTGCCACAGCGCGATATAGCCCAGATAGAACAGCCCCAGGATCAGGAACGAGGTAAGTCTGGGGTCCCACGCCCACCACGTGCCCCACATCGGCTGGCCCCAGATCGCACCCGTCACCAACCCGATCACGGTAAAAGTCAGCCCGACCGGCGCCGCCGCCTTAGCTGCCAGCGCGCTGACATGGTGGCGGCGGATCAACCAGATGAGCGACCCCGCCAGCATCATGAACCATGCCGACACCGCCATCATGGCACTTGGTACATGCAGATAGATGATCTTGACCGTCGCCCCCTGCTTGTAATCATCGGGCGTCAGGAAAAAGCCCCAGATCAACCCGCCAATCAACAAGACCAACGCCAGCCCTGCAACCCATGGCAAGGCCAAGGCCGAGGTCTGCATGAACTTCTTCGGATTGGCATATTCCCAGATCGACATGGCGATTGGCTATCCTTTTCCGGGGCCGGTTTTCAAGCCCCGCGTTGCGTCGGTCACAGTAACGTCACGGGCTCATCGCAGATTGGCGCGAATTGCCGCAGCCGCCGCAAAGGGCAACAGCGCCGCCGCCGCAAGGGTGATCCCGGCCAGCAGCAACACCGGCGTCGCGACCGCGTCGCCCATGCTGCCGCGCTTGACCACCTCGACCCCAAAGATCAGGCTGGGCACATACATCGGCAACACCAGCAGGCTCAACAGCAGGCCGCCTCGTTTCAGGCCCACCGTTAGCGCCGCACCAAAGGCCCCGATAACCGACAGCGCGGGTGTCCCCACCGCCAGCGCCACGACCAGCCAACCATAGCCCCCCGGTGCGAGATTCATCAGCAGGCCCAGCACAGGTGCCATCAGCGTCAGCGGCAGGCCCGTCGCCAGCCAATGCGCCAGCGCCTTGATCGCCACGACCCCCTCCATCGGAATTGGCGCCGTCGCCAGCAGGTCCAGCGAGCCATCCTCATAATCCAGCGAAAACAACCGCTCCAGCGTCAGCAGACAGGCCAACAGCGCCCCAACCCACAAGATGCCGGGGGCAATCCGGCGCAACACCAGCACCTCAGGGCCCACCCCCAATGGCACCAGAAACGCCACCATCAAAAAGAACATCAGTCCAAGCCCAAAGCCCCCCCCGGCACGAACCGCAAGACTCAGGTCGCGCCGCAGCAGCGCGATCACGACATGGCCTCGTCAAAACCATGGCCAAACACACTGTCGACACGCGGCACGGCGCGGTACAGGGTCAGATCCAATGCGCGCGCTTCGGGCAGGCCAAGGTCGATATGGGTTGCAATCAACGCAGCACCGCCTTGCGCCAGATGCGCCCGCAACACCGCCACGAACAGCGCGACCGAGGCCAGATCGAGACTGACCGTTGGCTCGTCCAGCAGCCACACCCGCCGGCCGGTCACCATCATCCGTGCCAAGCCCAACCGCCGCCGCTGCCCGGCCGACAGATCGGCGGCGCGGCGGTCCTGCAAGGCGTCAAGGTTCATCGCCTGTAGAGCCTTCGCAACCCCCGCAATCCCGTTCACGCTGGCCCAGAATGTCAGATTCTCGACCACCGTCAGCATCGCCTTGACGCCGTCGGCATGGGCACCATAGGCCAGTTCCGGCCCGGTCACCAATCCCGCTACCGACGGCTGCAAACCCGCCAGCGTCCGCAGTAGGGTGGTCTTGCCAATGCCATTCGCCCCGCGCAAGACCAGAACCTCCCCCGCAGCCAGCCGAAAACTGACCCCCTCCAGCACGGTCACCCCGCCCCGCGCTACGCTCAGATTGTGCACCACCAGATCCA
>JBAXXO010000449.1:0-2132 GCA_037127855.1 Alphaproteobacteria bacterium | reverse complement strand
TATAAGCCCGGGTGGATTGTCCGCGTAGTTCGCTATCCCCTTCACGGGCAAAGGCCATTGCCGTGTCGAAGCGACGGACGAAGTACTCGATCATGCCTTCGATCAATGCCTCTTTGGATGGAAAGTGATAAAGAAGCCCGCCTTTGCTGACCTTGGCTTCGCGGGCGACCTCTTCCAGCGTCATCTTGGCCACGCCCTGCGACACCACAACGCGCTCTGCAGCGTCCAGAAGCAACGTTCGCGTATCGGTTCCCGGGTTACTGGGGCGGACAGTTTCGGTCATGGCATCTATCGATTTGATGGGAAGGGGTCTGAGATACAAACATCCGCATTAGGTGAACTGGATGGGCAATGCGGCCCCTCGCAGGCCGCTTTGCCATATCATCGATTCCTCTCGCCAAGTTCAAAAATGGACCGGACGAAACCGATACTCTGGCGATGAGCCTCCACGGGATCAAGCGTCAGTATTGTTCCTACCTCGTAGGCAAGCTCTACCACAAGATGCGGACTTAATGCCTTCAGCAGCGCCGCTATTTCTGGAAGCGGCATGTCACCTGCACCTATCACCTCGGCCCATATACCATTGACTGACTGGCGCAGATGGATTGCGTCAGTCCGGTTCGCATACTGCTTTACCAGATCAAGCTTCAGCGCCTGTGACAGCGCCGCGCCGCGCCAGATGGCATCAGGATCAAGACACAAGCGCACGAGATTGGGGTCGGTGTGGGTAAGGACATGTTGGTATTCAGATGCGCCATCGGCCATTTCCGGCTCTTCGGGATGATAAAGAAGGCTGACGTCAGAAAGCTCCTCGGCCAGTCTGTTTAGGTTTTGCGCCTGAAGTGACAGTTCGCTTTCAGACTTGGTTGCCCCTTGCTTCGGCTCTGGGTAGATGATCACGCGTTCACAGCCAAACCGCACTGCCTCGGCAACCACGTCCACGATCCGGGCAGATGATGCGGCCGCTTGATCCGCGTCGAACAGGACACCTGCAACAAACACGGAGGGCATCGCAAGCCCGTGGTCGGCGGCCAGACGGCCAATGCGAATGGCGTCGGCGGGCATCTTCAGGAATGGCTCCCACGCGGCGAACCCTGCCTCCACCGCGTGTTGCATGGCCCAAGGCACCGCGTCAGGCCAGGTGAGTCCGGCGCGGACCGCGATCTGGGACCATCCGTAGTCCTGGGTGGCCATCAGCCTTTGCCCTGCGTTTTTCACCGGCGTCCTCAACTTGGCGCGTGGTCAAGATGCGGTGCCAGTCGCACCGCGCGGTTTTCAAAGACCAGCGGGGTGAAGGTCGAAGCAATGTCGATGGCCCGGCCAGTGAGGATCGATTCATGGCATTTCGACATCACTTCGAGCACGTGGAACGAATGGTCTGGCGCATTTACCGGTTTGCGTCCCTCTTGGGCCGACTGAATCAAATCCCGAATGCCATCGGTCCAACGCCAGCCACCGCCCAACTCATGCACTTCCCAGCATGCACGGTCGTTTCGCCACAATTCGTAGCCCTGCGGCCCCCAATCCTCACCGATCATCTGCACCGTCCCTTCACTGCCATAAATCTCGATTCCGGGGGTGCGATACTTCTGCATCGTGAAACCCGTAGCGATGGAAGCTATACAGCCGCCCCCGAACTCGATCAGAAGGTGGACATTGTCCTCAATTTCCACCTTGATCTTGCGGTTATCGACGATGCGCTCTGGAAATGCCGTCGTGCCAAGAGCCATAACGCGTCTTGCCGGCCCCAGCAGACCGGTCAGCGTTGTGACGTTGTACACACCCAAGTCGAACATCGGACCACCGCCCGGTTCGTAAAACCAGCTTGCCCAGTCGGGGCCCGCCCATCCATAAAGGCCACGGGCTGTCAGAGGGCGGCCGATTTCGCCGCTCGCGATACGTTGCGAAATTTCTCGGTAAACCGGCGAAAGCGTCACATGCGGGGCACAAACGAGATTGCCCGCGCTGGTCTTGGAAAGCGCAAGGATCTCGCTCGCCTCCGCGAGGTCGATGGACATGGGCTTTTCTAACAACACATGCTTGCCCGCTTTCAAAGCCGCCAGCGCCAGCGGTCCGTGACTTGGCATAGCGGTCAGGATCATCACAAGGTCCACGTCCTTGCGCCCAATCAC
>JBAXXO010000448.1:0-2144 GCA_037127855.1 Alphaproteobacteria bacterium | reverse complement strand
GTGTCTTTCGGATCCTCGCGAAACGGCCACTCGCCATCGCCCCACGTCCCTCGGTGGTCGTCCCACGCAAGCCAATCAATCATCATGCGCGTCCGCGTGGCCAAACGAGGGATCGTCAGTCTTACGTCCATGAAAGGGGCCGAAAAGGCAAACCGTTCCAATGCCTTGGAGGGAAGCGAAACCCAGGCCCGATCCGAGGCCCGACGAAGGGGGGTGAATTAACCCACTTCCCGCGGGGTTCGGGTCGGCGCCCTGGGGTGTCCGGATGCCCTGTAACCACCCCCGGTGCTGTGTGCCCGCAGTCAATATCAGAAAAAAACGAAACGACGGCGTACAGGGAAGCCTACGGGGCACACGGTGTGCGGAACATGGTGCAGGAGCACGACATGACCAAGGGAGACAGGACCCAGGAGGCAGCGATGCGCTTCGCGGAAGGGCGGCGGCGTCCCGAGATGGATCGGCGCTGGTCGCCCGAGGTCGAACGGGTCATCTTGGAAATCGTCAGCCGCACGGGTTCGCCCAAGCGCGCGTCAGAGGAAGTCGGGGTTGCCGCCTCCACCATCCATGACCACCGCCGCCGTGACCCCGAATTCCGGGCAAAGTATTCCATCGCGATGGATGACGCGTTCAGTGCGGTCCTCGGCCACGCCTTCACCCGATCTTTTGACGATGTGAAGCCTTCGGATCGTCTGATCGAGGTTCTACTGAAGCTCAGGTGGCCCGAGCGGCTCGGTTCGTTCCTCAAGGTAGACAATGCGCACGCAGGGTCTGGCGGGGGTCTTGACCCAATGGTGATTGCGCGGATGCCATCCGACGACCGGACAGCCCTCATCGCCCTGTTGGAGAAGTATCAGAACGTTCAGGGCGACATCGCCCTTGAAGATGAAGGGCAGACAATCGATGCCATCCCCTCGTTCCTTGGCTGAAACGCTGCGCGACCTAAGGGCGGTAGAAGCCCTAAAATCGTCACTGGTGAAAACCGCCCCCGTGGCCGTGGCCGCGGAAGGTGGCGCAGACAACTTGATTGCCAGATTGGGCAAGCACACAAGTGCTGAGTTTTGGGGCTTGCGCCCCATGCCGGAAAAGCTGTGGGAAGCCATGGCTACCGAACACGCACAAGGTCAGCGCGCGCTGGATTAGTCCATAAACGACTAACCCGGTTCTTCCCTTGCAGTGTTCGGCGCAGACCGCCGCCGAGTGACCACGCGGCAAAGCGATGGTCCGCACCGGCACGACGACGGCCCATGCTGTACGTGTCTACGGCAACGCCAATGGGCGTTGCCGGCCAGCCCCGATGGGGGCGGACGCCTTGCGGGATGTTCCCGCGCCGGGGTCATCCGACCTTGTGGGGCGTGACGCACCGCAACGAAGGAGACGACCATGGCCACCAAACGACAATCCCCCACGCTCACCCGCCCCTGGCGATCCGTGACGGAAATCCGCGACGGGCTTGAGAAGGCACGCAAATTCTCCGAGCAGCACACCCTGTTGCTCGGGGAGCAATACTCCAAGATCAGGGCCCGGCGCGAGCAGTTGGAGGGGAACCTCTCGGACCTGTCCCCGTCAGAACGCGCAAACGTTCTCGCCCGTGCGGTCGGCGGCCTGCGGTCGGAACTGAAACGGTCCACGCTCGACGCCCGAACTGCGCGCTTGCGCGAAATCGACGCCGTGCGGCGTGGTCTGGACGATGCGCGCGCCCACTACCAGTCACCAATCCAGATGCTTGCCCGCGAAAGCCTGGGCGGCGAGCGGCGCAGTCGCCTGATGCAGCAGATCGAACATTCGGGGGATGCCGAACTGGCCAGCCTGGCCGCCTTTGCGGTGTCGGCGAAGGACCGCGAACTTGGTGCCGTGCTTGCCGGTCGCGTGCAGCGGATGCCCCACGGCGAACGTCCCTTCAGCCCCCAGGAACTGGCCGACCTCTTGGTCGGCGATGAATACCGGTCTGTGCAAGCCGCAATCATGGAAGTGGACGAGCTGACGCAGCGCGCGATCCTGGAAGACCGGGCCTTTGAAAACGGGCGCGCGTCCGGTGTCGGCGCTGTTCAGGTTGCCCTGATGAACCGTGACCGCGCCGCGTACGGTGCCGACCCCATCTCAGACGAAAAGGAGGACTGACCCATGCCGACCTATTGCTTCTACCC
>JBAXXO010000447.1:0-2156 GCA_037127855.1 Alphaproteobacteria bacterium | reverse complement strand
CAAGGCGGGGACGGCCCGCAGATAGCTGGCAAGGCCGGTGGCCCAGCCCAAGGCCCGAAACGCGGTTTCTGCGGCGGGCGGTGCTTGCAGGGTCAGGGCCGCGGCCCACAGCAGCGTGGCAGAGGTGTCCTCGATATAGGCGTCGAATGCGGTGGCATTGACAAAAGCCTCGCGGGTGATGTCGTGGCGGCGCGCCACGATCACCTGATCCAGCAGGTCGCCCAGCCCGCGGGTTTGGACGCACAGGGCGTGCAGGGGACCCGCAACTTCATGGGCACGGGGGCTGGGTGCGGTCAGGGTATCGCGCCAGAATTGCAGGCGCATCTCGGCGATCAAGGGTTCGTTGGTCACCCAAGGGGCGCGGGCGACCTCGATGTTGAAGGCATAGAGCGGCCACAGAGCGGCACGGGCAGCAGGTGGGGCGGCCATGGTGGCGGCAAAGCGGTCGGGGTCGGCACGTTCGACCAGGGCGGCACAGGCTTGCAGGGTCATTTGACCAAAGGTTTCAGCACATCCGCCCTAAGATGCATCCGTGCCCGAGCCGCGTATCCGGCACGGGCCGGGGCACGGCGTGATGTCAGGGAATTGGCATCGGGAAAAAGCGGCCGAGAGAGACCCCCTGGCTTGTGGGTCGGCTGTGATCTGTGACCAATGATGGTCGTCTCGCCATGAAGGCTGGTGTTTTGGCACAGTGCGCGGGTGTCGGCGCAGGCCATGACAGGGGGCTTGGCGGTGACGGGTTTGGTCATCCGTCCTGTCCCGTGCTGCTGGCGGACTCGGTGGCGCCGGCGACATCCCGCACCAGTTTCCATGTGATGGCATCCAGCAACGCCTCGAATGAGGCATCGACGATGTTGGCGCTGACGCCGACGGTGGACCAGCGATGGCCGTTGCGGTCTTCGCTGTCGATGATCACGCGGGTGACGGCCTCGGTGCCGCCTTGGGTGATGCGGACCTTGAAATCGACCAGATGCAGATCGGTGATGGCGGCCTGAAACGGCCCCAGATCCTTGGCCAGCGCCTTGGACAGGGCGTTGACCGGGCCGCGGTCAGAGCCCGCTTCATCCATGCTGTCGGACACGGACAGCATGATGGCATCGCCGATCTTGACCTCGACCACGGCCTCGGACAGGGTTTTGGCATGGCGACGCTCGACCGTGACGCGGTAGCGGATGACCTCAAAAAACGCGGGCAGCAGGCCAAGTTCGCGGCGGGCGAGGAGCTCAAAGCTGGCCTGCGCACCGTCAAAGGCATAGCCCTGATCCTCGCGCGATTTGACCACGTCAAGGATGCGCGACAGGCGCGGGTCGCCCGGGATGGTGGGGATGCCTGCGGCGTGCAGGCGGGCGCGAAGATTGGATTGGCCGGCCTGATTGGACATCGGGATGACACGGGCATTGCCGACCAGAGCGGGGTCGACATGTTCGTAGGTGCTGGGGTCCTTGAGGATGGCCGAGGCGTGCAGCCCCGCCTTATGGGCAAAGGCCGAGGCGCCGATATAGGGGGCCGAGCGCAGGGGCACGCGGTTCAGGATGTCATCCAGCATGCGGCTGTCACGCAGCAGGCCTTTCAGGGCGGCGGGGGTGACACCGGTGTGGCATTGGCTGGCGAACGGCTGTTTCAGCAGCAGGGTGGGGATCAGGGTGGTCAGGTTGGCGTTGCCGCACCTCTCGCCCAAGCCATTGAGGGTGCCTTGAATCTGCCGGACACCGGCTTGAACGGCCGCGAGGGAATTGGCGACGGCATTGCCGGTGTCGTCGTGGCAATGGATGGCGAGATGGCTGCCTGGGATGCCGGCGGCAATGACGTCGGTGACGGTGCGGTGGATTTCGGCGGGCAAGGTGCCGCCATTGGTGTCGCACAGCACGATCCAGCGGGCACCAGCCCCATAGGCGGCGTGCAGGCAGGACAGGGCATAGGCAGGGTTGGCGCGGTAGCCGTCAAAGAAATGCTCGGCATCAAACAGGGCTTCGCGGCCAAGGGCGGTGACATGGGCGAAGGAGGCGGCGATGGCCTCGCGGTTTTCAGCGAGGGTGACGCCGAGGGCCGTGGTGACGTGAAATTCGTGGGACTTGCCGACGAGACAGACGGCGGGTGTGTTGGCGTTCAGGACGGCGGCCAGCACGTCATCATTCTGGGCGGAGCGGCCGACGCGT
>JBAXXO010000446.1:0-2163 GCA_037127855.1 Alphaproteobacteria bacterium | reverse complement strand
CCAACGACACGACGCTTGAATACCTCAAGACCCGCAAGCAGTTTGGTGCCCCGATCGGTTCCTTCCAGGCGCTTCAGCATCGCATGGTCGAGATGTTCGTGAGCACCGAGCAGGCCCGTTCGATGAGCTATCTGGCGGCCTCCAAGGTCGACACCACCACCGATCCGGTCGAACGCGCTCGCATCATTTCAGCTGCCAAGATCAAGATTGCCGATGCCTGCCGTCAGGTCTCGCAAGAGTCGATCCAGTTGCACGGCGGCATGGGCATGACCGAGGAGATGAAGGTCTCGCACACTTTCCGGCGCCTGACCATGATTGCGCAGCAGTTTGGCGACGTTGATTCACATCTGGCGCGATTCGCGGCGCTTGATCACTGATCCGGCTTGTCGATCAGCACAAAAAAGGCCCGGTTTTCCGGGCCTTTTTCATTGTTGCGCGATCGTGCCTTGCGAGCCGGAGATCGGCCTGGGCTCAGAACAGATGGCGAAGACCCAGGGCAGCGCGATTTGCAGTGCCATAGGAGTAGGGCAGGGCCGCCGTACCCGAGCCGGCCCACTTTGTGTCGCCTTCCTGGCCGAACGCCACATAGACGTCGGTGCGCTTGGACAGCGGATAGTCGTAGGTGATGCCGAACAGGTTTTGCGCTTTGAGGTTCTTGTAGTTGTTCGGGTCCTTGTAGACGTAGCTGCCGTAGAGCACGCCCGCACCCAGGCCGATACGACCGCTCACCATGATGAAGTCGGTATTGGCCGAGGTATCGGCAACCACGCCGTTCTTGATGTTGTTGTCCGAGCTGGTCACGCCGGTTCCCAGGCTGGACACCAGGTAGGTGACACCGATCTGCCCGGTCTTGCTGAAACGCCAGGCGCCACCGGCACCCCACTCGACCCGGCTCGAAAACAGGGCATAGCCCGACTTGTCGACGCCGTAGTTCATGTAAGCGCCGCCAAGCGAGAAGTCGCCCTGATCCCAGCGGGCACCCAGACCATAGGAATCACCATTGCCCTGCGGATAGGCATTGGTGCTGGTGTTGGCCGACGGACCCTGGTTTTCGCCAAACGCATACATCGCTTGCACGACCAGACCGGCGAAGGTCGGGGCCTGGTAGAGCAGGGAGTTGCTGAGACGGTTTTGGAAGAATTGCGATTGGTTGTCGTAGTAGCGATAGCCGGTTGCGTCGACATTGGCGAGCGCGTTATACAGCGGGACATACTGGCGACCGGCGGTCAAACGTCCCATGCCGCTATCGAGACCGACCCAGCTTTGGCCGTTCCAGAATTTCACGTTATCGCTGAAGCTTTTCTTGTCGGACGGGTTGGGTGGCGAGCCGGGGCCGCCCGAGGTGTCGCCGGTGTCGACGTCGAACCGGTGCTCGATCGCGAAGATGGCCTTCAGGCCACCGCCAAGATCTTCCGAACCCCGCACACCGAAGCGCGAGCCGTTTGAAATGCCGTTGACGATGCGCCATCCGTTGGCGCCAAGCAGGCCGCCCGATGCATTTTTGGTGCTGTTCGACCATTCGAGTGCCTGATCGAGAAGGCCATACATGGTGAGTGACGATTGGGCATGGACCGGGGCGACGCAGAGGCTGAACATTGCGATGGCCAAAGCTTTCGAGGTCGTTGTCCTGGACATTTTGAAATTCCTTGAATGGATTGAGGATGACCGGGCGCGGCGTTGTTTCCTCGTGGCCACCTCGCACCGGGCCGCCACCCTATCGCACCGACATGACGGCTTCATTGGCGTCTCTGAATCGTCATCCGGCATCGACTCAGGCAGTGCAGTCGGTCAGAGGCTTGGCGTGAAGGCCGCGGCAGCCCGGGTGGGCGCGGGTGGGCGCGGATCAGTTGCGCCGCAGGAAGATCAGATCAAACACCCCATGCCCAAGGCGCATGCCGCGCTGCTCGAACTTGGTCAGTGGCCGCCAGTCGGGGCGAGGTGCAAACCCATCGGCCTGATTCACCAGCAGCGGCTCAGCCGACAGAACGTCAAGCATCTGCTGCGCATAGGGCTCCCAGTCGGTCGCACAGTGCAGGTAGCCGCCCGAGGCAATGTGTGCTGCCAGATGAGCAATGAAGGGCTGCTGGATCAGTCGGCGTTTGTGGTGCCGCAGCTTGGGCCAGGGGTCCGGAAAGTAGATGTGCACGCCGGCCAGCGAGGCTT
>JBAXXO010000445.1:0-2178 GCA_037127855.1 Alphaproteobacteria bacterium | reverse complement strand
CTGTCTTGGGTTGCACTCAATCTGAATCAGATTGAGTGCAACCCGCTCTAGATTGGGGTATCGCGGGCGCGGGAAGACTGAATTTGGGCCAGTATGAAACTCGATAGCCAGGCTCTGTGGCTGGGCAGGCTGGCCGGGGCGGTGTCAGGGCAGGCGGTTGGGGTTGCGTTTGTCCAGAAGCTTGCGGTGCAATTTATCGAAGGTGCGACTGCGTTGATGCGCGGCTTGAATGTTTTCGCTATTGAAACGATCTTCGTGTAGCAGTTTTTGCCAGCGGGCGAGGCGAGTCTGGTCGATCTCGCCTGCGGCGATGGCGGTCTGGATGGCGCAACCGGGTTCGCCGTCATGTTGGCAATTGGTGAAGCGGCAGGCTAGGGCAAGTGATGCAAGATCGTCGAACAGGGCGTTGATGCCGTCGGACACATCGGTCAGTTGCAATTCGCGCACGCCCGGGGTGTCGATGAGCCAGCCACCACCTTGCATCGCGGTCAGTGAACGGGCGGTGGTGGTGTGGCGGCCTTTGGCATCGTCGACGCGGATGTCTTGCACGGCGGCGCGGCCCCCGGTCAGGGCATTGGACAGGGTGGTCTTGCCGACACCGGACGAGCCGAGGAGAACCACCGTACGGCCCTCGCGGCACCAGTCGGACAAGGATTGGCGCACCGCGCCGGCATGGGCGTTCAGCGTCAGCACGGCGAGGCCCGGTTGCAGGGCGCGGCCTTGGGCCAGGTAGCTGTCAGGGTTGGGTGCGGTGTCGGCCTTGGTCAGGACCAGCACCGGCGCGATCCGGGCCGTGGCGCACAGGACAAGGTAACGTTCCAGCCTGGCCGGGTTGAAATCGGCGTTGCAGGACGAGACGATCATCGCCGTGTCGACATTGGCCGCGATCAGCTGCCGGGTCATCCCGGTGCCGGCGGCCTTGCGTTGCAGCAGGCTGCGGCGGGTCAGGACGCGCAGCGCCACCTCGCCACGCGTCAGCAGCCAGTCTCCCACCGCAATGTCGCCGGTGTTCAGGTCCGAGGCGGGGATCAGGTCGCGGGGTCCATCCGCCGTCAGGGTTTCAAGACGCGTGCGGTGAACACCGGTGACGCGGGCCGGTATCGTGGTCACCTCGTCACGCGATATCTGGGCAATGAAGTCGGGGGTCCAGCCAAGAGCGGTCAGGGTTTTATCGGTCGCCACGCGGGGTATCCTTGCATGCGCTGCGGTTGGCCATCGGGCCGGTTCAGCAATGTCATGGGCGAGGTTGACCCGCGCGACGCTTAGCGCGGGCCCGCACGGAGCGATGCAACAGCAGTCATGAACTGTCCTCCGTAAAGGGTTGAATGGAGCGCAAGGCCCGCGCCTCAGCGGCGCGGCCAAGGGGTGAGAGGCTGACAACGACCCAAGTGGGGCTCGTTACGGCTGCTTCCTTCCGGACCTGACCGGGTTGGCGAGGCACCTGCCCGCGCCAACCTCTCTCCTCAATACTTAGGCTGGTGGCAGGGGATTTGCAAGATGGGTGACAGCAGAGGGCAAGTGAGAGTAACCTTGCGGCAAAAGGGAGGATAAGATGGCACATGTAACGCGTATGGATTGGCCAGATTACGGGATGCCTGACGTGCCGCCAGGCATGACTTTGGCCGAATGCCTCGGGCGGTTGGCGGCGTTGCGCCGGGTGGCCGAGCGGCGGGGTTATGGCGCGGTGGTGGTGTATGGCGACCGTGAGCACGCGGCGAATATCCACTGGCTGACCGGGTTTGATCCGCGCTTTGAAGAGGCGGTGCTGGTGGTGACCCCGGACGATGCGCTGCTGCTGGCGGGAAACGAATGCCTGTCCTACACCGCGATTTCGCCCTTGGTGGCCGCTGGCGATATACGGGTGGAGTTGTGTGCGAGCCTGTCCTTGCCGTCGCAGCCGCGCCTGTCGCGGAGCTTGGTGGATATTCTGGCCGGGGTATTGCCGCCGAGTCTGGTGCGCGGCGCTTTGGAAGGCCCGACGACCGGTGATCGTGACGGTTTTCGGGGTTCCATGGTGGGGTGTGTGGGGTGGAAATGGTTTGGCGCGGCAGAGGTGGACGATCCGGCGACGGCGCTGGATGTGCCGGCCTTTCTGGCCGACCCGTTGCGTCGGTTGTGTGGCCGGGTCGAGAATGCCACCGACCTGATGATGCACCCGACTCATGGTTTGCGGGCGCG
>JBAXXO010000444.1:0-2179 GCA_037127855.1 Alphaproteobacteria bacterium | reverse complement strand
CCGACCCCCTTCACGGCAGTCAGTTTGAATCAGAAATCAAGCCGGATGGGAATCCCAGGGCTTCAAGCTGGTCATGACCTGCTTTAGCGTGGCCCGTCTGGGGTTTGGTTCCGCCCGCGCGCTGGCACTTTGATGGAGCTCTCCAGAAAGCCCTTGCCGCGAAGGTGTAGTAAATGCATTGACAGGTTCATGCCGTCGTTGCGCGTTTGGCCTCGATGACTTGCCAGATTCGCTCGGCTGTGTTGGTCCCGTCAAAACGCTCCAACTCCTGTATTCCGGTGGGCGAAGTAACATTGATTTCGGTCAGATAGTCACCGATCACATCAATGCCGACGAAAACCTGACCTTTTTCCCTAAGGACCGGTCCGATCGCCGCACATATTTCAAGGTCACGGGCGGTCAAGCCAATTTTTTCAGGCCGCCCACCGACATGCATGTTCGACCGCGTCTCGCCGGCCTGCGGCACTCTGTTGATCGCTCCGACGGGCTCACCATCCACCAAGATGATCCGCTTATCACCCCTTGAGACGTCGGGCAGAAATTTCTGTACGATCAAGGGCTCTCGGCTCATGGAAGTGAAAAGCTCATAAAGGCTGGACAGATTGCGATCGTTAGGATCCAGCCGAAAGACCCCAGCGCCTCCATTGCCGTAAAGAGGCTTGAGAATGATATCGCCATGCTTGGCTTTGAACGCGCGAATCGTAGCCAGATCACGGGCAATGGCTGTGGGCGGAATGAGGCCCGGGAACTGCAGCACCAATAGTTTTTCGGGACAGTTTCGCACCCAAAACGGATCATTCACAACCAGAGTCCGCGGATGCACCAAGTCCAGCAGGTGAGTTGTGGTGATGTAGCCCATGTCGAAAGGTGGATCTTGGCGCAGCCAAACCACATCGAATTCAGAAAGATCAACCTCAAACTCTGATCCGAAGGTCACATGATTTCCACTTTCGCGTTGCAGTTCGATAGAAGAGCCGCGCGCCAACACGCACCCCTCGACAAAAGCAAGCTTGTCAGGGGTATAGAAAAACAACGAATGACCGCGACTTTGTGCCTCAAGTGCGATTCGGAACGTACTGTCTGTATCTATGTTCACGGACCTGATCGGGTCCATCTGTAGGGCAACTTTCAACGACATAGGCGACTCCTGCGAACAGAACCCCTAAATGGCGCAGGTTAAAGGCAGTTGCAATCGATCATGCAGCAAACGCGTTTTGGAGAATTTCGATCCTTCCCGAACCATCCACCAAAGCGACATCAAATCGTGACAGTGTGTTCAAACCATTCGGTTCGCCGCCCAGATACTCGGACGCAGCTAGACAAATCCGCTGCATTTGTTGTTCACACAGGTGTTCAGCTGCCAAAGCATGGGTCTTGCTTTGCTTGACCTCGATAAAGATGAGTTGCAAGCCATCCCGCGCGATCAAGTCGATTTCGCCGGAAAGCCCGCGCCAGCGGCGTGCAACGACGGGACAGCCTGATCTTTGATAGATCTGCGCCACCTGTTCCTCAGCACATCGGCCAGCATGGTAAGAAACCGATCCTGTCATTCGTCAGCCACTCCCATTTTCAACGCCATCTGATAGGCGTCTCGCTTTGCCAGCCCAAATTGTTCCGCCACAAGTTGGGATGCCTGCTTGACTGATAGTGTCAGCAGCGCCTCGCGAAGTGATGTTTGCACCTCTTCCGCCTTGACCTCGGCTACAACCGGCCGATCAACGACGATCACGATCTCACCTTTTACGTCCTTGTCTTCAAACCTAAGCGCCAAGTCATTGAGGCTTCCACGGGTTACCTCTTCGAATTTCTTGGTCAGTTCGCGGCAGACAGCCGCCTGCCTATCCTGACCCAGAACCTGCTGCATATCCCGTAAGCACAACAAAAGCCTATGTGGGGATTCATAAATAATCAGTGAACTTTGCCAGTCCTTCACCTCACGAAGCATCTTCTTGCGCGCAGTGCTTTTGGGCGGCAGAAATCCCAGAAACGTGAACCGGTCCGACGGCAATCCGGACACCGTCAAGGCGCAAAGAACGGCTGATGCCCCGGGCGCGGCCAAGACCGCCAACCCCTCGCCAATAGCTGCCCTCGCCAGTTGATAGCCGGGGTCCGCGACCAGAGGTGTCCCCGCTTCGGACGCGTAGGCCACCGATTTGCCTTCCTTCAGCAGCGCCATCAA
>JBAXXO010000443.1:0-2185 GCA_037127855.1 Alphaproteobacteria bacterium | reverse complement strand
CCCAAAGCGCCCTGACGCCAAGGCCTGACCACTCCTTATCGGCACACCACAATCTTTTGTTAACACCCACGACCCTTTGACAGCATATAGCGGTCTGGTTGTGCGCCGCCACAACCTTCTCTATACCTCAACTCCCGTGATGCTGCGATTCGCCCCACTCGAATCGTGTTGACCCCAAACACGGAGGCTCCCCTTGGCACGCTACATCTTCATCACCGGCGGCGTGGTGTCTTCGCTGGGCAAGGGCCTCGCCTCCGCCGCCCTTGGCGCTTTGTTGCAGGCCCGCGGCTATACCGTGCGCCTGCGCAAGCTGGACCCCTACCTTAACGTCGACCCCGGCACCATGTCCCCCTTCGAACATGGCGAGGTCTTTGTGACCGATGATGGCGCCGAAACCGATCTCGACCTCGGCCATTACGAACGCTTTACCGGAGTTTCCGCCCGCCAGACCGACAGCATCTCCTCCGGCCGCATCTATTCGAACGTGCTGGAAAAAGAGCGTCGCGGCGACTACTTGGGCAAAACCATCCAAGTGATCCCACATGTCACCAACGAAATCAAAGACTTCCTCCGCATTGGCCAAGACGAGGTCGACTTCATGCTGTGCGAAATCGGCGGCACCGTCGGCGATATCGAGGGCCTGCCCTTCTTTGAATCGATCCGCCAGTTCATCCACGAACGCCCGCGCGGCCAGTCGATCCTGATGCACCTGACCCTGCTGCCCTACCTGTCGGCGTCGGGCGAGTTGAAAACCAAACCGACCCAACACTCGGTCAAGGAACTGCAATCCATCGGCCTTGCCCCCGACATCCTCGTCTGCCGCTCCGAACATCCGATCCCTGACCGCGAGTTGGAAAAGATCGCTCTGTTCTGCAACGTTCGCAAACAGCACGTCATCCCCGCCTATGACCTGAAAACCATCTACGAGGCCCCCCTCGCCTATCACCGCGCCGGCCTAGATCAGGCCGTGCTCGACGTCTTCGGTATCTCGCCCGCCCCCAAACCCAACCTCGCCCGCTGGGAAGATGTGATGGACCGCCTGAACAATGCCGAAGGCGAGGTGCGCGTGGCCATCGTCGGCAAATACACCCAGCTCGAAGACGCCTATAAATCCATCGCCGAGGCCTTGACCCATGGCGGCATGGCCAACCGCACCAAGGTCAAGGCCGAATGGATCGACGCCGAGATCTTTGAACGCGAGGACCCCGCCCCCTATCTTGCGAACTTCCACGCGATCCTCGTCCCCGGCGGCTTTGGCGAACGCGGCACCGAGGGCAAGATCAAGGCCGCCGGGTTCGCCCGCGAACGCAAGATCCCCTATCTTGGCATCTGCCTTGGCATGCAAATGGCCGTCATCGAGGCCGCCCGCAATCTGGTCGGTGTGAAAAATGCGGGCTCCGAGGAGTTTGACCATGCCCCCGGCACCAAACGCTTTACGCCGGTCGTCTATCACCTGAAAGAATGGGTGCAGGGCAATCACACCATCACCCGCAAAACCAGCGACGACAAAGGCGGCACGATGCGACTGGGGGCTTATACGGCCATCCTGAAAGAGGGCTCACGCGTCGCGCAAGTCTATCACGCGACCACCATCGAAGAACGCCACCGCCACCGCTACGAGGTTGACATCCAATACCGCGCGCAGTTGGAAAGCTGCGGCCTGATCTTTTCGGGCATGAGTCCCGATGGCAAACTGCCGGAAATCGTCGAGGTCAAGGACCACCCCTGGTTCATCGGCGTGCAATTCCACCCCGAACTGAAAAGCAAACCCTTCGCCCCACACCCCTTGTTCGCGGATTTCGTGCGCGCGGCGAAGGAGCAGGAGCGGTTGGTTTAGTTGCGGGCAGCTGTTTGCAGTTTCGACGGAATCTGGCAGAGGTAACCTATAGCAGGGTAAGCTACCAGTAACACCTTGACCCCCGCCGTAAAACCCTCTCCCCACATCTCGAAATTCGGGTGTTGGTCAAAACTCGCCGCCGCGGGGGCCAGCAACATCACCTCTACGGCCTGTGGCCCGCTGGCCCGCAGGGCGGTAGTCCCTCGGGCCTGAACAACGAGAGCGCGTTGCGTCCGGTCAGGTTCACATGACCCGACGCAGCGCACGATACTGCCAACGGCTTGCCTGTCTTGAATTGCACGTGATCTTACCCAAGTTGCGTGCAATCCGCTCTAGAGCGTGTCCTTC
>JBAXXO010000442.1:0-2190 GCA_037127855.1 Alphaproteobacteria bacterium | reverse complement strand
GGATGTCAAAGGGTACAAGATGCCGGGCGGCACCCCGTATCAGCCCGACGGCTATATGACGTTTGTCGGTGCCACGGCGATGGTGATGGGCAAGACGATGGGGGTTTATCCGGCAGCGAAAGCCTTGATGCAGGCGGTGTATGAGGGGGCCTTGGTGCCCTTTGACACAGCTTTGCGGATCGAGGCGCGGAATTTCGTGGCGACCCTGATCAACCCCAGTTCCGCCGCAATGATCCGGTCGCTGTTCTTGAACAAAGAGGCGTTGGAAAAGGGCGCGAACCGGCCGTCGGCACCCGATCAGACCGTGGCAAGGCTGGGCGTGATCGGGGCGGGCATGATGGGGGCAGGGATTGCCTATGTCTCGGCCATGGCGGGGATCGAGGTGATCTTGATTGATGCCAACCAGGCGGCGGCGGACAAGGGCAAGGCGCATTCGGCCGATTTGCTGGACAAGGCAATTCAGCGGCGTGCGATGACGCCGGACAAGAAGGCCGAGGTGCTGGGCCGGATTCATGCGACGACCGAGTATGCCGCCCTGGCTGGGGCGGATCTGATCGTGGAGGCGGTGTTCGAGGACCCACAGATCAAGGCCGAGGTAACGGCGCGGGTCGAGGCGGTTGTGGGGTCTGAATGCATCTATGCCTCGAACACATCGACCTTGCCGATTTCGGGGCTGGCGACGGCAAGCCAGCGACCGGATCAGTTCATCGGCATACACTTTTTCAGCCCGGTGGACCGCATGGCCTTGGTCGAGATCATCAAGGGCCATGCGACGGGGGACCGGGCCGTGGCCAAGGCACTGGATTTCGTGCGCCAGATCCGCAAGACGCCCATCGTGGTGAATGATGCCCGCTATTTCTATGCCAATCGCTGCATCCTGCCTTACACGAATGAGGGGATTCGGATGGTGTCAGAAGGCGTGGCACCTGCCTTGGTGGAAAACGCGGCCAGGCTGGTGGGAATGCCGGTCGGGCCGTTGCAGTTGACCGATGAAATCTCGATCGATCTTGGAATCAAGATTGCCAAGGCGACCAAGGCGGCCTTGGGCAACGATTACCCCGATGACGATGTGGATGCGGTGGTCCATGCCCTGGCCGCCGAGGGGCGGATGGGGCGCAAGGCCAAGGCGGGGTTCTATGCCTATGATGCGGCGGGCAAGCGCGAAGGTCTGTGGCCGGGACTTGCGACGCATTGGCCGGTGGCCGAGATACAGCCCGATCTGGTAACCGTGCAGCACCGGTTGCTGTTCGCGCAAGTGCTGGAGGCGGTGCGGGCGCTGGAGGAGGGCGTGCTGACCGACATCCGCGAGGGCGATGTGGGGGCCATTCTGGGCTGGGGGTTTGCGCCATGGTCAGGGGGGCCGTTTTCGTGGCTGGACATCCTGGGCGCGGCCCGGGCGGTCGAGCTCTGTGACGGGCTGGAGGCCGCCTATGGCAAGCGTTATGCAGCACCCGCCCTGTTGCGCGATCTGGCGGCCAAGGACGAAGGATTTTACGACAGATTCGGTGGTGCGCGCAGATCTGCGGCGTGAAGCTGGGCAAGGTACAGGCTGGCCTCTTCGGCGATGAGGGTGGCCAGCAGGTGGCGTGCCGCGGCAAGGGGCAGGACCGGGCGGCTGGGCGTGTGCATCAGGTCTTTCAGATCGAAACTGCTATGGTCGCTGCCCGGACACCCCAATAGCAGGCCGGGACCGGCAAACAGGATCGCAGGGCGCGACAGATGCGGTTGCAAGATGGGCTCGGTCACGGCGGGGACATGGGCAGCAATGCCGTGCCAGCCCTCAAGTGCCGTGGCAGGCACGAGGGCGAGGTCATCGCCGGAAAAGGGCATGGCATAATGGGTGCGGATCAGAACCGGCTGACCGGGCGGCAGCATGACCTCGACCGGATTGCCGAGGGCTGCGGCGGGCAGGCAGACGGACCACAGCACCTTGCAAGACTCGGTCGTGAGGCTGTCGAGCGGCATCAACCCGTCATCACGGGTCACCAGCAGATCGCCGGCCTGCAGATCGGCGATTCGCGACCAGCCAAAGGCGGTTTGCACGCGGGTGGAGGCGTAGAGGCCCGTGGCGAGGGGCACATGCCGGGCGCTGCCTGTCAGTGAAGAATCGTGACGTCCCATGATGCTGTCCTGCTTTGGCGAAGTGGGTCGGATACCGCGCAGATGTGCTGCCGGGATGGGGCCAAGGCG